>URPG01000257.1 GCA_900549675.1 uncultured Oscillospiraceae bacterium
AGGTATCTGAAAAACGATAATTTAATCGCGAAAGAAGGATGAAAATGGCTAAAGAAATGTTTATTGATGTGGCTGAAAAAGAAAAATTGGCAAGAGTGGCACATGCGCTCTCTGTGCCGATCCGTTTGGATATTTTACAATTATTAAAAGGGCATAGCTACAATATTGCAGAAATATCGAAAAAACTGTCTATCCCCTCTTCCAGTACGGCGATGCACGTACAAATATTAGAAAATGCCGAGCTTATTTTAGTAGAGCGGCAGCCAGGCGAAAGAGGAATCATGAAACTTTGCAGCTGCCGGCAGGATTCGGTGGAAATTAAACTGAACCAGAGCAATACAAATTCCCCCTCCGTTACGACTATCAGTATGCCCATCGGCTTATTTACTGACTCTCACATTGTAGCGCCTTGCGGTTTGGCTGACAGAACCGGTTATCTTTTTGACGAAGACAAGCCTGAGCTTTTTTACACGCCGAAAAGAACCACCGCTGCTATTCTCTGGTCTTCGGGTGGCTTTGTCGAATACCGTTTTCCCTATCCGGCTCCCAGCTCTAAAAAAATCAAATCTCTTTCTGTCAGCCTTGAAATTTGTTCTGAGGCGCCGAATTACAGAGAAAAGTGGCCGTCGGACATTTCTTTTCGTATCAATGATGTTCTGTTCGCCACATGGCGTTCCCCCGGTGATTTTGGAAATCGAAGGGGCACTTTGAATCCGGACTGGTGGGAGAGCAGCAACACGCAATACGGCTCTTTGGTTTCTTACACAGTTACAGAAAAAGGAACGTATCTGAACGGTAAACTGATCAACAAAACCACTATTAATGATTTACTCCTCTCTCCCCCTTTTTTGACCTTACAAATCGGAAATGACGCTGATGCGGAGTATATTGGTGGTTTTAATATCTTCGGCAAAGATTTCGGCGATTTCCGGCAGGATATTCTTTTATCTGCTGAATTTTAATCGACTGAATTCAAATAAATATGCAAAATAAAAAAGCAAACTTAGGAAGTAACCCTTTGTTTGCTTTTTCTTTTAATTTGGTTTTTAGAAATATATTTGGAAATTAATGTACTTATTCACTATTTATAAATGACCAAACCAGTTTTAAAATTAATTTGAAAGCTTTATTCGTACTTTAAATAAGCACCTTTCATCGGACTAACTGCTTTTTCGCTGAACATTGCCAGCACACCTCTTGTATATTTTTTCGGCTTGGGAGTCCATTTTGCTTTTCTTTGTGCTAGAATTTCTTCGATTTCTTCCGGTGCTTTTTCTTCTCCCCGAACACCGATAATTGCCAAAATTCTATTGGGAATATCGATGCGAATCAAATCATCCGGTTCTACCAAAGCGATCGGCCCGCCCTCAGCCGCCTCGGGACTGCAATGCCCGATAACAGGGCCGGTTGATGCACCGGAAAAGCGTCCGTCGGTAATCAGCGCAATGCTTTTTCCTAACATCGGGTCTGAACTGATTGCCTCCGACGTATAGAACATTTCGGGCATACCGCTCCCTTTCGGACCCTCATAGCGAATCAACACAGCATCACCCGGTTGGACCTTATGATGCAGAACAGCGTCGATACATTCTTCTTCACTGTCAAAAGGCTTGGCTTTGAGGGTCGCGGTGAACATCTCTTTCGGGCAAGCCGTATGCTTGATAACAGCACCCTCGGGAGCAAGATTTCCTCTTAAAACAGCAATACTGCCGTCTGTTCCCAGTGCATTATCATAAGGACGGATAATATCTTCCTTGGTAATTTGGATTCCGTATTTCTGATTGGCCTCCTGCAGCCATTTTTCACAGCGTTCATAAAATCCGCTTTCCCGCAGTTCCTTGAGATTTTCTCCCAGTGTTTTCCCTGTAATTGTCATTTCTTCTAAATGCAAATGGTCTTTGATTTGTTCCATGATAGCAGGCACACCACCTGCATAATAGAAGAATTCAGCAGGCCATTCTCCGGCAGGACGTGCATTGAGAAGATAGCGCGCTCCTCTATGTAACCGGTCGAAGGTATCTCCGGTAATCTCTATACCGAACTCATACGCAATTGCCGGTAAATGCAGCATACAATTGGTGCTGCCGGAAATCGCCGCATGTACCAAGATAGCGTTTTCAAAGCTTTTCAGTGTAACAATATCATTTGGCTTTAAGCCTTCTTTTGCCATTTCAACGGCTCTTTTGCCGGATTGATAAGCATAGTCTAACAAATCCGGACTGGTCGCCGGCAACAAGGCGCTGCCCGGTAAAGAAAGTCCTAAGGCCTCAGCCATAATCTGCATGGTACTGGCAGTACCGATAAAGCTGCAGGCACCACAGCTGGGGCAGGCGTTCTCTTTGGCCCAATTCAAACGTTGCTCATCAATTTCTCCTCTTTTGAATTGAGCACTGTATTTTCCCAATTGCTCAAGCGTGAGAAGCTCAGGCCCTGCACTCATCGTACCGCCCGACACAACTACGGCAGGGATATTCACTCTTGCTAAGGCCATCAGGTGAGCAGGCATTCCCTTATCACAGCTGGCAATATAAACTCCTGCGTCAAAAGGGGTGGCATTGGCATGAATCTCAATCATATTGGCAATCATTTCCCGACTGACCAAACTGAAATTAATACCGTCTGTTCCCTGACTTTCTCCGTCACAAATATCCGTGCAGAAATATCTTGCACCGTATCCGCCTGCCTCATAAATTCCTTTTCGGGCTTCTTTTACCAATCGGTCTAAATGTCCGCTGCCCGGATGACTATCTCCAAATGTACTTTCAATCATAATCTGCGGTTTTTCCAAATCACAGGGTTTCCAGCCTGTACCGATTCTCAGCGGATCCAATTCAGGCGCATTCATTCGCTGAATTTGGCTTTTTAGCTTTATATGCTCTGACATTGCTTTATCACCTTTCTCTCTTCTTTATATAATACCCTAATTTTCCTCCACAAGAGTATAAATTCTTTTTTGTGCTCTTGTATTATTATAGTTTGTCCGCCACAAAAAAGAAAGGGAATCTTAAAAACTCTTTTGTCAAAAAATATGCATCCTTCTTTCATGTAAAATGTTTCCGTTATATAATGATAAAATATAATAGTTCTTTATTTTTGAGAAAAAGTACAGTATAATAATAATAAAACTTCATGCATAAACATGTCAATCCTAACTGAATTTGATTCAGTTTATCGATTTTTAGAAAGAGAGCCTTATGGATAAAATGGATAAAAAAATTTTCAAAAAAATAATTGATACAGCAGCAGGCAGAATCCCCGCTGACCTAGTCTTAAAAAACGGTAAAATTATTGATGTTTACAACGGGCAAATCATTGAAGGTGACGTTGCAGTCTGCGGACAATGGATTGCCGGTATCGGAACCTCTTATCAGGGCATTGAAGAAATTGATGTACAGGGACAATATATCTCTCCCGGACTGATTGACAGCCATGTACATATTGAATCCTCCTACGTCACACCCGAAGAATTCGGACGTTTGGTCATACCGCACGGAACCACCACCATCGTTGCTGACGCCCATGAAATCGCCAATGTTTGCGGCATTAAGGGACTCAATTACATGATTGCCGCCGGCCAAAACACACCGCTAAACATCC
>URPG01000258.1 GCA_900549675.1 uncultured Oscillospiraceae bacterium
TATTTTCTCGTTTTATTTTTCCCCTCTTGTTTTGTCCTATTTATTTTTCATCCTTAAAATTTTGTTCCTTTATTATTGATTCTCTGTAATTAAGATATTATACTAAAATCAGTACCGACTTAATTCAAGAAAGGAATATAAGTTATGCCTCACAGATGGAAAAAACTTATTTTAGGCAACCTTGGTTTGTTAATCCTCCAAATAGTGGTCTACTGGTTTATTTCTTCACACACGCATCAGTCTTGGAATCTTGTCAATTTTTTTCACAATCCCTATATTCTTCTTTTTTGGGCCGCTTATGCAATTATTTCAATTGTTTTAACTCTGTTGGTTCGCCTTTACCATGCCAAAAAATAAATACTTTTTACATTTTAAAACAGCAGATAAAACAGGTAAAATCTGTTTTATCTGCTGTTTATTTCACTTATCCCTTACTTCTGCCGCAAACAATAAATATCCTATTGCAGAAATAGCAATAATTTATGTATCATTCACTCAAACACTCTCTTTAGGGTATATGTTTTGCTCACCCACGGTGCATTTTTATTCTCTTGCAATGGTTCGATACACTTCCCCTTTTTTTATGGAGGTTCCCGCAACCGCATTTTTAGCCGCCTCACTTGCCGACTGTCCATCTGCCATAAATCTATCCGCTAAGGCAACAGCATCTTCAAAGGTGATTTCCTCTTTTTCAATTTGCTGGGGTGCACCTTCTATGACTAACACGAATTCCCCTTTCGGTTCCTTATCCTTGTAGCGTTTTGCCGCCTCAGAGAGATTCATGCGCAGAGTCTCTTCATGAATTTTTGTAATTTCACGCACCAACGCTATTTTTCTCTCGCCAAAATATTGGTAGAAATCCGCCAGCGTGCGTCTTAATTTATGAGGTGCCTCATAGAAAACCATGGTTCGTGTTTCGTTTTGCAGGGAAAGAAGATGTTCCCGCCGGTTTTTCTTGTTCATACTTAAGAAGCCCTCAAAGGTAAACCGCCCTGTCGGCAGACCGCTCACTGCCAAGGCGGCAATAACCGCACTGGGACCCGGAACTACATACACCGGAATTCCCTGCACGGCACATTGTGCCACCAAGGTTTCTCCCGGGTCGGAGATTGCCGGCATACCGGCATCGGACACCAACGCACAGCTTTCTCCCTCCCTCAGCTTGGCAGTAATCAAATTGCCCCTTTCGGCTTTGTTATGTTCAAAATAGCTCAGCAACGGCTTTTTTATTTCAAAACGATTCAGTAATTTCATCGTTACCCGGGTATCCTCTGCCGCAATAAAATCGACCTTTTCCAAGGTTTCCACCGCACGTGGCGAAAAGTCGCCTAAATTGCCAATGGGTGTCCCTACAATATACAATGCGCCTTGCACTATTTCCATTTTGCCCTCACATCATTTGCTCACTTATTTTTCAGTTTTATCCGCCTTTATGAATCTGCTTTTTGACTTTTTATCAGAACAAGTTGTTCTTTATTGTTCTACCCTATGATATACTGTTCAAAAACTTTTATATTATTTTGGCAAGACAGTATGTACCAATCAACCCGTGAAGAAGAAGTCGTTTTTATCATTTTCTCAACATCTGCTGGCAGAAATTCCGGTGAATTGCCCCCTTCGCAAAAATACGCAATTCGAACCCTTCCATAAAAAAGCAAAAAAGAGCAACACAGATTATATTTGCCCTTCCTGCATGGAAAGATATCAGGTTGTCTGCACGATAAATGAAATCAGATCTATACTGCCCAACGATAGCCCAATCCCCAAACCGTAACAATATGTTTGGGAGAAGATGCTTCGTCCTCTACCTTCATACGCAGCCGCCGGATGTTAACATCTACAATTTTTTCTTCTCCAACATAGGAGGGGCCCCATACATATTGCAGAATATCCCTTCTTTCCAAAGTGACTTCAGGGTTTGAGAAGAAGTATTCCATCATTTGGAATTCCACTTGTGTTAGTTCAATGGGTTTTCCATTTTTAAACAGAAGACGATTACGCAGATTTAACGTAAATTCTCCGCTTTTGAGTTCATCGCACAGCTTGTCTTGTTTACGTTCCGCCGCCTGCGCCACACGGCGGTAAATGGCATCGACCCTTGCTACCAATTCAGACGGACTAAACGGTTTGGAGATATAATCGTCCGCACCCATCATCAATCCGTTTACCTTATCCATTTCCTGTGTCTTGGCGGTAAGCATCACGATACCGACAAAACTATTGTCTTTTCTCAGATATTTGCAAACCTCTAACCCATCATATTGCCCCGGCATCATGATATCTAAAACCGCCACATCAATTTCACCATGGAGCCGATTATAAATTTCAATCGCTTCTTCTCCATTAGTTGCCTCATAAGTTTCATATCCCGCTCTTTTTAAATGAATCACAACAAATTCTCTGATATTTTGTTCATCCTCTGCGACTAAAACCCTTTTCATCTTCTTCCTGCCTTTCTCAAGACCACTCTTGTCCTAATTGGGATTCTTCTTTAGCCATCTATTTCAAAACTGTATTTAATCTGCCGGATTGCGATTTGTGCCGCGGAATCTGTTGCTAAAACAGAAATGCCGTAAACATAGTCTTGCTTTTCCGCTAAAAGTTCATAGCCACTGCTTTCTCCTCTTTGTTTCCATGCGTTTTTTGTAAATACTCTTACGGTAAATAAAGGTGAATTCATTAAGGCATCTTGATTCTTCTTTCCTTGCGGCGTTACGGAATAGTAGGTAACCGCTTTTAGCTTTGTATCATGAATCGCTGTAATTTTGCCGATTAAGCTTTTGGGAAGGGTAAACCGATATCCCTCGGCATAATTCATCAGCATTTCCTTTACGGGCCTATACTCCCTTTTTTCCGCATCATAGGCACTCCATATCACCAAAAAGCTGGTGGAATCCACGGCTGACGGATCCTGCACCGAAGGCAGCAAAGACACTACCGGAAACTCGATAATACCGTCACCATTGATATCTCTGGCAGTGCCGCCCGCCCCCGGAGGACGAAAGAGGGGATTGACGGCTGACTCATCATTTACCCCCTTGGGGATGTTGATCATTCGGCCGTAGGCATCAATATAAAAAATCTGGGTGGTCATACTGCTGTCGGCTTTCATTCCGTCAAGCACCACGGCATATAAATTTTCTGTTATCCTGCCAAACAAAATGGCGGCGTACCGCACTGTACTGTTATCTGCTTCTACCCATTGTACCGGACGCAGCTCTCCATTCTCAAAGCGCAGCAGTTCTGCTCTTGCCGCCTGATCTTCTTTGCTGTCTTGTCCCGGAACAGACCGCATAACAGCAAAAATCTCCATAATATTATCTTGGTCAAAATCAGTGAGAATCATCTCTCCATACGGATTTTTGGCATAGGTTTCATTGATAATTTCATTTTGATAGCTGTATATCCCCATAGAGGCAGACATATTATTTTGTGTATTTCCCCAGCCGATAATCACATCTTTACTGCCGCTGCCGGTTAGATCTCCAAAACAAACTCTGTCTACCTGTGTGGCAGGGTTGTTGAAAACCGCCAATAACCGCCAGGTCCCTTTATTATCCTTGGATAAAAACTTTACTTCCACTCCGCCGTT
>URPG01000259.1 GCA_900549675.1 uncultured Oscillospiraceae bacterium
AAGCTTTCTTGCAGCAGCAAGAAGGTATTCAAGCTTTCTTGCAGCAGCTGAAAGAGTTCCCAGAGGCTTTTGTATGTGCCAATGATCATATCGCTTTTACTGTCATGCGGTTATTGAGCAATCATAAAATTTCAGTACCGCAAGATTTACTGCTAACGGGATATGATGACCAAAAAGAATATATGCTGGAGCAAAATCAGGTTACTACCGTAAAAGTCAGAAAAGGTCTTTTAGGTAAACGCATGGTACATCAGCTTTTATATCGGCTTCAAAATCCGCAGGCAGACTTTGAAGAAATTCAAATTTCACCGCAGATTTTAGATAGAATATAAACAAGCAGGAGGTATTACAATGGCAGAATCCAATATTGTAGAAACAGGCGTCCATAACTACAGTGCACAAGAGAATTATGTTGTTCCCACTGACAAAGCTGTGCAAGAAAAGCTGGAATGGTTTCAAGATCAAAAGTTAGCCTTAATGATCCACTGGGGCCCTTATTCTCAAATCGGTTTGGTGGAATCTTGGGCACTGAGCGAACAGGACGGTGCCGAATGGTCGCGGCATGATGTTGACTGGACAGACGACAATGCCCAATTTTGCAAAGAATATATCGATTTAAACAAGACCTTTAATCCCATTCGTTTTGAACCTCAAAAATGGGCGGATTTTGCGGCCGACAACGGCTTTAAATATTTGATTTTCACCACCAAGCATCATGACGGCTTTTGTATGTGGGACACCGCCTATTCCGATTATAAAATCACAGCACCCGATTGCCCTTTCCACACCAACCGCTATCGAGATGTTGTAAAAGAAGTATTCAATGCTTTTCGTGCTAAAGGGATTGGCATAGCCGCCTATTTTTCAAAAGCAGACTGGCATATTTCCTCTTATTGGAATCATGCGCTGAAAGGTGACCAACTGACTTCAAGAGGTCCTACCTATAATCCAAAGGAGCACCCTGAGGAGTGGCAGAAATTTAAAGACTTTACCAAGGCACAGGTACTTGAATTATGTCAGAAATACGGTGATATTGATATTCTTTGGTTTGATGCCGGATGGGTTTGTGCCGAAAACGGGGAAGATATTGAACTCGGGAACATTGTTGACGAGGCAAGAAAATTTCAACCCGGCATTCTCTCCGCCGATCGTACGGTAGGCGGTCCTTATGAAAATTACATTACACCAGAACAATGTGTTCCAGATAGACCTCTATTTGTTCCGTGGGAAAGCTGTGTAACCGCAGGCACACAATTTTCCTATAAATTCGATGATGAATATAAATCGTCCGCAGAATTATTGGAGTTGCTTGTGGACGTGGTTACAAAAGGCGGAAACCTTGCTTTAAACATCGGACCTCAGCCTGACGGCCGCTTACCGAGGCGAGCTATGCAGTCTGTGCGTGGATTGGGTGATTGGCTCAAAACATACGGAGAGGCCATTTATGGTACGCGAATCTGTGCTCCTTACAAAGTAGGAAACGTTGGTTTTACGCAAAAAGACAAAAAAATATATGTTATTTTTCTTCATCCTAACAGAGAAGAATCTACGGAAACATTTTTAATTCCCTATCACGAAAATCCAGTTAAAAAAGTTTATTGGCTGCCGGAAAACAAATTATTGCCCTTTGAAACGACAGAACACGGCATATCGGTAACCCTACCGAAACAAGAAAAGGATCAACTTCCCCTCGCTGAAGTATTTCGTTTGGAGATATAACTCCCTTACCACATTACTTTATCCTTCTTTCCGATAACAGCTAATTCCACAACACACAAAACACTCAAGCAGAAATTTCTGCTTGAGTGTTTTGTGTGTTGTGACATCGATTTTACAGGCACATATTTAAAATAGAAATGATATCTTCCTCAGTCAGTGGAACATAAGAATCTGTTGTACCCTTGGCAACACTTTTGGCCATATCAGCGAAATGCTCATCATTCGGAATTCCCATTTCTTTAAGAGTTTTCGGCAGCTTGCACTGATGAAAGAAGAAGTCTTCGGTTGCCTCAATCCCTTTTTGAGCGGTTTCAAATAAATCTTCTGACGGTGCAATTCCCCAGACTTTCACCGCATAATCCGCAAATTTTCCAACTGTTTCTTCACTGAGAATATAGCGCATCCAGCGTGGGGTAACAACTGCTAAACCGGCCCCATGCGTGACATCATAATAGGCACTCAGTTCGTGTTCAATCGCATGGCAAGTCCAAGCACCGCCTTTCCCTACACCGCAGGAACCGTTCAGCGCCACTGTGCTTGCCCACATTAAATTGGCACGGGCATGATAATCATCCGGTTTTGCCAATGCAATAGGGCAATTTTTAATGCAGGTTCTCAGCAGTGCTTCGGCAATACCGTCTTGAACATCCGCATATTTTTCTCTTTTGAAATAGTTTTCAATCACATGTGACATGATATCGGCTGTACCGGACGCTGTTTGGTAGGCCGGCAATGTAAACAAATACGTGGGATCGCAAATGGAAACCATAGGAACCATATCCCATGAAAAAGTTCCTTTTTTCACACGCAGATTCAAATCCGAAATAACCGCATTTCCGTTCATTTCAGAACCGGTTGCTGACAGCGTCAATACATCGATAATGGGCAGCACTTTACCTATTTTTTGCGGATTCATCACTAAATCCCATGCGTCACCGTCATAGTTTGCGGCTGCCGCGATTACTTTGCTGCAGTCAATTGTTGAGCCTCCGCCCACTGCTACTACTACATCAATCTGATTTTCTTTGCAAAGACGGGCTCCCTCCCTGACGGATTCAATACGGGGATTAGGTTCAATTCCTGAAAGCTCAGTCACCTTGCAGTCTTTTAACTGCTGCATAACCTCATCATATATACCATTTCTTTTTATACTGCCCCCGCCATATGTCAGCAATACATTCTTACCAAAAACGGCAACTTCTTCTGCTAAAGCCTGCACTTGTCCCTTACCGAACAGCACCTTTGTACGGGCGTGAAAACGAAAATTATCCATTGGAGCTCCTTTCTTTTATCCATTGTATACGGATTATGATTTATTTTTTTCTTTAATAACTTTATTCTATCAAAATTTTTGTTTTGCTTCAAGCGAAATTTGTGAACAGGTAAAAAACAAGGCGATAAAGACAAGAGCTTTACCGCCTTACGTATTTATTTATATTGTTATCCATTTTCCCGGAAAATCAAGTGATCTCATTGCCTGCTCGCAAACAGACATGACGGCAACGGTTTCTTGATGCGGTACTTTTTCTGTCCCCCGCAAAAAGAAGTCTACCATTTCATCAATAAAGCTTAAGAAATAATCTGATTTTATTTCTATTTTTTCGCTCTTTTGGTCTTTATAGTCCAGATACATCGTAAAAGGAATTTCCCATCCATGATGATGGATGACAGCACGCCTATGTTCACTCCATTCTATCACCAATGAAGGATGTTCAGCCGTCCCAACAAATTGAAGCCGCTGTACTTCTGACCCAAAAATAGCTACCAAAGGTTCAATTTGATGAATAGAATAGGTATCCAAAGGTCCGGGCCCAACACTGGTGATATTGACAATCTCGGCTTTATTAAGATTTTGATATTCC
>URPG01000260.1 GCA_900549675.1 uncultured Oscillospiraceae bacterium
GTCACTGCCGACAAATTCAAATCTTCCGTATTGTCCGGCAATGCGTGAGGCAAAACGTTCACTATAGCGATCTTCCAATTCTTTCATGCTGAGATTGGTACTGATAATGGTCGGCTTTCTTGCAATTAATCTTGTATTAATAAGATTATAAAGTGCCGCATTCACATAAGAGGAGGAAAACTCTGTTCCCAGATCGTCAACAATTAACAAATCACAGGATAACAATTGTGAATTGGTATCGGATGTCGCCCAGTCTTCTCCACGTTCAAAACGTTCTTTCTCAAGAGAAACCGCAAAATTTTGTACAGCACTGTAAATCACACCATACCCCTTTGCAATAACTTCATTGGCGATTGCTAACGCTAAATGCGTCTTACCTAAACCCGTTCTGCCTTTAAAAAACAAACTGGGAGCATTTTCATGAAATTGAGAGGCATACTTAACGCAATAATCCAGAATTCTCTGCATATGAATGCGGTTTTCTCCTTGATAATATTGCAATGAAAAGGACCCAAAGGAGCAATTTTCCAAAGGTAAATTTACATTTAGCCGTTCATAAGCAATTGCTTTTTGAAGATTTTTTAAACAACTGCACATTTTGCCGTCCACAAAGCCTTTATCAGCACATTTTGCACAGGAATACTGCGGCTCAAGCTGTTGTTTGGAAAAACCGTTTGCTTTCACCAATCTGTCAAATTCTGCTTGCAAAGAAAGATTTTCTTGCTTTAATTTTTCCAATGCCTCTTTGGTATTGACGCCCGACAAAACAGCCTTAGCGATTTTTGCACCGCTTGATGCCTGCTGACGACGTATCTTCTCGGCCAAAGGACAAAGAGAAAAGAAATATTGCAGCTGCGCATCCGCTTTTTGCTCTGCTTTTCGTCTTCTATTTTCCAATTCAAGAATTGCTTTTTGATATACCTGCTTACCGTAACCCATTTAAAAATCCTCCACGGGATCAAAAAATCCGGTTTTTTCAATTTCATCAATGTCATAGCTCTTACCGGCAACATTTTTTTCACGATACTGCTGTTCTGCTTTTTGAATATCAGCAATCTCCCGATAGCCAAGACTATGCCATTTTTCAAAAATTTTATTCATATAAGACATACTTAGCTTACCCGTTGCGTTGACACATCGTTCATAAGCCTCGGAAATCATTTCGGGAGTCATGCGCCATACTTTAAACCACCGATAGGTGAACTCTTCTTCTTTTTTGCTGGGCGGGCGGTTATTGATGCCAATGGCGCTGACAAATTTCTTCCACGCCATGCGCATTTCACTAAGCTCAGATAATTTTTGTTCAGCGGATTCCACCGTGAAAATATTGCTCTCATACCAATCACGCGCGACTGCCTCGATATAGCTGGTGCCGGTTTTACCGGATTCTTTTACATAATGAATCAACATCATAATCACTTCTATCGGCAAGCCAAAATCCTCGTGAATCGCCAATAAAGTGGAAGATAAGGCTGGTGAAATTGTCTTTCCCAAAACCGTTTGAGATTCTTGAATCAAATACTGGACCTCGGGAGATTCATTAATTCTTGTGGCGACATAATGCCCATCAGGCTTAATCAGTCTTTTTTTCTTTGCAAGAGAAGACATATCCTTTTTTATCATTTCCGCAGGAGCAGAAACGGCGGTATTTTGTTTTTGTACAGTCGGCTTTACCTGTATGGAAGCTTTATCTGTATCGTCAATAGGATGAATAAAGCCTGAATTCAGCCAATATTGAACGGAATCTTCTGCTGCCTGCAAAGAAATCCCCGTCGCTGAAGATATTTCTTGTATCGATACGGATTCTCCGTTGTGACATAACATCCAAAGTATTGTTTTGAGCTGTTCTTTGCCTGCCAGCTTAATATGTTTGTCCACCAAATCTTTAGGGACGGCAAACACCGAATGCCAAAGTCCCATTTCTATAGAATATTGCATGAAATCCATCCTTATTATATCACTATTTTCAAAGTTATAAGCCTGTTTCTATTCTCAATGACAATAATTGATAATCTTATTTTTATAAATCCAATATTAATGAATTCTATTATAACATAAATTTGAGATGAAGGCGCAAATTTTGTTTGTTAAACTGCCGGTTTTATCCAACATAGAATGCAATGCTTTTCTCACTGCAAAAATCTCTGATTTTGTTTACCTCATGAGGCTATTGTATCATAAATAGGCAAGAGAAAAAAGTGTCACTTTTAGAAATCAAAACAAGAGAGCCTGCACTCCTAAAAACGCAGGTTCTCTTGTCTTTTTATAAATCCAGTTCGTATTAAATCATTTCAGCTTCCTTACGCATGGGTAACAGAAGCGTTGGAGCTCATTTTATAAGTAGTAAAAATTTCTTTTCTATTGCGCACGGCACTAATAATAGTCGGAATTGCTCCAACCGCTGTAAAGGCATAAAGCTGACCCAGATTAATATAAAAGGTTTCTTCCAATAAAGCAGCCGCTTCTGTCAACAGACGAGGGAATATTTCAAAGATAATGCCAACGTCAATAGAACCAATTAGTTCCATAGACACACTAACGGATAAATCTAAAATAAAGCCTATGTAAACCATGACAATCATAATAATACTGCTGATAACAATTCCCATTGTAGTCAGTTTGCCTCCCAGTAATTCATAGCCTTTTAACACACATACGGCCATTACAATACCTGATACTGCAGCAACATAATTCATCTGCCCTAAAATAACAATACAGAGAATTCCCAAAAGAGAACCCAGTATGGCGCCTACGATACCTGCCACAGGGTTTTCTTTCTTCTGATTTTCTTTTTGCAGCTTGGTATCCAATTCATTTGAAGAAGAAGCAAAGCAAGCAGAACAAAGCTCAGTAATGCTGCCTGAAAGCATATAGACTTCCGTAGGTTCTGTTGTTGTTCCACAAGCTTCACAACAATTTTGATATCCATTTTCTTTTAATGCTTGTGTAACAAAATCAATTGCCTGCTGGATATTCACAATTGTTTTGCTTTTAGACATTGCACCCCTAATATTGAAATGTACTTTATAGCGATTCACAACACAAAACAAAGAACGACAGGGTTTAATCATCTGCTTTAATGCTTTTGAATTTGGTAAATCATTTTGATAGCTTACTGAAACCGTTAAAACAAATTGATTGTCATTTGTTGGCGAATACACGCAAATTTCATATCCATTCTTCCAACCAAACACGGTTGAAGATTGTGTATCCACTTTTAAGTTGTTTTGTTCCGCAATAGTATTTAGCATAATTTCACGTTTGCTCATAAAGTACATTCCCCCGCAGCATTAAATATTAAATTGGTATAAAATTTTACTTTTTACACCTTTGATTTGTGAAGATTATAACATGTTTCATTTTGACTTGTCATGCTTTTTTTCAAATTTTGTATAGATAGAGTCAAAAATTATTTTTTTAAAAGAGAAAATAGTAATACTAAACAAACTCTTCTGGTTATCTTCACTTCAATTCATTTTATCATTGCTTTTTATCTCTTCTATCAAATCTGGGTATTGACGAGATGCAGCTTTTCTAGTATAATATACAAGTTATAAAAATAGTCTGCCTTGAGCTG
>URPG01000261.1 GCA_900549675.1 uncultured Oscillospiraceae bacterium
TTTTAAATTAGTATTATTCTTTATTTACTATTATGCTATTTCTGCATTTACAAAACAAATGTCCATCTAAATGTGTCAGGATTATACTCCTGCGTATTCATGCTGCCTGCTTCTCTACTCGCACAGCAACATTTCAATTTACCAAAAAAGATGATTGCTATTTTCTATTAGGTGAATATCTTTTTCAAGTGATTCTATTTTTATCGAATCACTATTGAAAAATCTATTGAACACTAAAATTCACTCTCACACTCCTGAATATGCGGAGAATCCGCCGTCTACGGGTACAACAACACCGGTTACAAAGCTGCTGGCCGCATCAGAAAGCAACCACAGTAACGTTCCCAATAGTTCCTCTGCATTACCAAACCGATTCATCGGCGTAGCAGATAAAATCTTATCCGTACGAGGCGTGGGATGTCCGGTTTCATCATAAAGAAGTGCATGATTTTGGTTTGTCACAAAAAATCCGGGAGCAATCGCGTTTACGCGGATACCGCTTTTTGCAAAATGCACCGCCAGCCACTGTGTAAAATTACTGATTGCCGCTTTCGCTCCTGAATATGCGGGGATTTTGGTTAACGGACAAAATGCATTCATAGAGGAAATATTCAAAATTACAGCAGAATCTTTTTGAACCATATCGGCGGCAAAAACCTGCGTGGGAAGCAAGGTGCCCAAAAAGTTTAAATTGAATACAAAACTAACTCCGTCGGCATCCAAATTGAAAAAGCTTTTTACCTCAGCGTCTATATCTCCCGGCTCATAATATTCTTTATCTGTTGTCGCACGGGGGTTATTTCCCCCGGCACCGTTAATCAGAATATCGCAAGGACCAAAATCCTCAGTAATTTGCTTATGACATTCTTCAATGCTTTGTTTTTCCAAAACGTTACAGGAATATCCTTTTGCGATATAACCCTGATTTATTATTTTTTCGGCAGTATCTTGAGCTGCTTTTTCATTTAAATCCAGCAAAGCCACTTTAGCACCGCAAGCCGCTACCGCTTCTGCAAACTGGCTGCATAATACGCCTCCGGCACCTGTGATTACCGCAACTTTATTGTCTAAATCAATTGTAAATGGCAGCTTCATTGTGAGCCTCCCTTTTCAATTGCCTCCCATAAGCCTAAGATATAGACAGCCCCCAATGCCCGATCATACAGGCCGTAGCCGGGACGCCCGGTTTCTCCCCAAATCATCCGTCCGTGGTCAGGACGAATATAACCGGTAAATCCTGCGTCGTGCAATGCTTTTAGAATTGCATACATATCTAAACTGCCGCAGGAGGAAGGATGAGGAGATTCATAAAAGCTTTGCTCACCTGTCCATTTTACATTGCGGGCATGTACAAAATGGATACGGTCTGCATATACCTTTGCAATTTTGACCAAATCATTTTGCGGATCTGCCCCCAACGAGCCAAAACATAAAGAAATACCATTGGCAGCAGAAGGATGAATTTGTTTCATGCGGGCATAACTTTCGGCGCCGGTAATAATGCGTGGCAAACCAAAAATATCCCACGGCGGATCATCCGGATGTATGGCCATTAAAACATCATTTTCTTCACATACCGGAATAACACGGCGAATAAAATAAGCAAAATTTTCCCACAATTTTTCTTTATCGACTGCCTTGTATTCTTCCAGCAGTGCACGCAGTTCTTCCTTGGTGTAACTTTCATCCCAGCCCGGCAATGACAATTCACTGACAGTGGGGTCTATCGCTGCTACCGTATCACCGCTGTAAGCTAAAGCGGTAGAACCGTCTTCCAGCTTATAAGACAAATCACTGCGAAGCCAGTCAAATACCGGCATAAAATTATAACAGATTACTTTTACACCTGCTGCACCAAGCCGCCGAATATTTTCACAATAATTTTCAATCAATTTATCCCGCGTCGGCTTGCCAAGCTTAATATCTTCGTGCACCGGTACACTTTCAACAACCTCAAAACCCAAACCGTTTGCTTGTGCCGCATCTTTAATGTTGGCAATACTTTCAAGCGGCCATACCTCTCCCGCCGGTACATCATAAACTGCTGACACAATTCCGCTCATTTTCGGAATTTGACGGATATACTGCAAAGTTACCGGATCAGATTCTCCATACCATCTAAACGTTAGCTTCAATTTATATACCTCGATTCATTTAAAAATAGACGCATACATACAGATTTTTCAATTAAATTTCTGAAAAATTTTTCTGTCCTTCCGCACGTATTGCGGCCGGTGCTATCTCTGGCTTCCCAAAAAGGAAAGGCTATCTTTAGGATAACGTATTTGCGTACCGCGGTCAACTGCTATTAAGCCGAAAGTACGCGCAAAACCTAATTGCCATTCAAAATTATCCAACAAAGACCAGTGAAGATACCCTTTTAGCGGGATACCCGACGCCACACATCCCTTTAGACCATCTATGACCTCTCTGATAAATTCGATGCGGCGATTGTCGTCTGCTGTACTGATACCGTTTTCCGTAATGATAATATCTCCTTGAAAATGTTCTGCCACTTTACGTGTAACATTTACCACCGCAGCAGGATAATCCTCATATCCCATTTGAGTACGCAGTGCCGTTTCATCAGGCTGTACTACACCTTCAGGTCCCATTAATTTGCGGGTATAGCACTGCACGCCGATAAAATCATCTTGGTCAATATAAGGAAGATAGTGGATAAATTCTTCTATCCACTCTATCTCGGCGCGATGTTCACCGCCCGGCAAAGCCTGAAAATCATGTAAAGACAACGTTAATCCAATCTTTAAATGCGGACAAGCCACCTTCATGGCATTGCGTGCTTTCCTATGTGCCTCGATGATTACGCCGTCACCAAAAACGGTGCGCGGCGATAGAAACATATTGATTTTTTGCGGATCTACTCCAAACGCTTCCCCTGCCTCCTTCATAGATAGCATTCTGTTTTTCATACTGTCTGTGTTTAAGCCGACCTGTACATTATGCTTTTCCATTTGCTGTCTGTTGCGAATCAGCTTGCCTAACTGCAACCCCATATTTGCCTCATTAATGGTACAGACATAGCACATATCCTCGCCAAGCTTTTTCACCACATATTCACAATAGGAAGCAAATAAATCTGCTGTTTTGGGATTTTCCCACCCTCCCCGCTGAATCAGCCATTTGGGGCTGGAAAAATGATGCATGGTAATGATTGGCTCTACCCCATTTTTCCGGCAGCACTTTATAACATTTCGGTAATGTTCGATTTCATTTTCTTCCCATAAATCAGGCTCAGGCTGTATACGCGCCCATTCGATGGAAAAACGGAAAGCGTTTAAACCTGCTTCTGCCAATAATCGAATATCCTCTTCATAGTGTCGATAATGATCGACCGCATCCAAAGATTTTTCTTTATAGATACTGTGGGGTAACTGTTCCATCACCCAACAATCACTGCTTATATTGTTGCCCTCTACTTGATGTGCCGCTGTTGCGGCTCCTATCATAAAATTTTTTGAGAACCTAGGCATCTTATTCCCTCCATTATGGTCGTCTCTATAACTTTTATTGTGTAAAAGAAATAAACAG
>URPG01000262.1 GCA_900549675.1 uncultured Oscillospiraceae bacterium
ATGAAGAAGCCAAAGCTGCTGCTTTACGATATGTGGATATCTTCGGAGAAAACAATTTTTTCTTAGAATTGCAAGACCATAGTTTGCCGGAACAAAAACATGTCAATCCGCAGATTATACGCCTCTCCAAAGAAACAGGAATCCCTTTGGTGGTGACAAACGATTGTCATTATATCAAAAAAGAAGACACCAAAATGCACCATGTTCTTGTATGCATTCAAACTAACCGAACCGTTGAAGATACAGATACGCTTGAATTTGGCTCTGATGAATTCTATTTTAAGAGCGAAGACGAAATGCGTGCTTTATTCCCTAATTATCCCGAGGCGGCCGACAATACCGTCCATATTGCAGAGCGCTGTCATGTGGAATTTGAGTTCGGTAAAACCAAGCTGCCTGCTTTTGTCACCCCCGATGGCAGTGATAACAAAGAATTTTTTATTCGGAAATGCTATGAGGGCTTAAAGCGGCACTATGGAGAAAACCCCAACGCAAAAATTGTTGAAAGACTGCAATATGAAATTGCAACCATTGAACAAATGGGTTACATCAACTATTTTTTAATTGTCTACGACTTTATTCATTATGCCAAAAGCAAAGGAATTTCAGTTGGTCCGGGACGTGGTTCCGGTGTGGGCAGCATTGCCGCCTACTGCCTAGGCATTACCGGTGTTGACCCCTTACGCTATGACTTGATTTTCGAGCGGTTTTTAAATCCTGAGCGTGTCAGTATGCCCGATTTTGATATCGATTTTTCAGATGAACGCCGACAGGAAATTATCGATTATGTCGTCGATAAATACGGTGCTGATCATGTGGCGCAAATTGCCACCTTTGGAACCATGGCGGCAAGAGGTGCCCTGCGTGATGTGGGCAGAGCCATGGCAATTCCCTATACAAAAGTTGATATGATTGCCAAACTGGTACCGATGGAACTCGGCATGACTCTCACAAAAGCGCTGAATGTTTCCAAGGAGTTCCGTGCCAAATACGACGAAGATGAACAAGTCAAAGAACTCGTCGATATGGCTTTAAAAATAGAGGGTATGCCCCGTCACACGTCCACTCATGCCGCCGGCGTTGTCATTACAGACAAGCCCGTTATGGAATATGTGCCGCTTGCCAAAAATGATGATTCTGTCATCACACAATTCACCATGACCACCATCGAAGAACTGGGCCTTTTGAAAATGGACTTTTTGGGTCTGCGAAATCTCTCTGTCATCGACAATGCTTCTGCTTTGATTCGCCAAAAAGAGCCTGATTTTCATATTGATACCATTCCCGACGACGACCCGGAATCCTACGCCATGATTGCAAGCGGCGCCACAGAAGGTGTTTTCCAATTTGAATCTGCCGGTATGCGTCGTTTGATTATGCAGGCAAAACCCACACAACTCGAAGATTTAATCGCTATTATCTCTCTCTATCGTCCTGGACCTATGCAGTTTATTCCCACTTATATTCAAAACCGAAAAGATCCTTCCAAGGTACGTTATTTACATGAAAAACTCAGAAACATTTTAGATGTGACCTTTGGCTGTATCATTTATCAGGAACAGGTCATGCAGATTTTTCGTGATTTAGCAGGCTATTCTTTAGGACGCGCCGACATTGTCCGCCGTGCAATGTCTAAAAAAAAGCATGATGTCTTAGAAAAGGAAAAACAAGTTTTTTTGTATGGTTTAAGAAAAGAAGACGGAACTTATGAAATTGACGGTTGTCTGCGCCGCGGCGTCGATGAAAAAACAGCTGAAATTCTCTTTGGTGAAATCCAAGATTTTGCTTCTTATGCTTTTAATAAATCTCATGCTGCTGCATATGCTACTGTTGCCTATCAAACCGCTTATTTGAAATGTCATTACACCAAAGAATATATGGCAGCTCTTTTAACCAGTGTATTGGGCTTTACCGCCAAAGTAACAGAATATATTGAGGAATGCACCCGTCTGGGCATTTCTGTTTTGCCGCCCCATGTTAATGAAAGTGTCAATGAATTTACGGTTGTCGGCGAAAATATTCGATTTGGGTTATTGGCGATTAAAAATTTAGGCAGAGGCGCTATTGCCCGTTTGGTGGAAGAACGGAGAGCCTGCGGCAAATTCACGTCTTTTTACTCTTTCTGTGAGCGAATGCAGGGCAAAGAACTCAATAAAAGGGGTATTGAAAGCCTAATCCGTTGCGGGGCCTTAGATGGTCTAGGCCACAACCGCAAAGAAATGCTCTCTGCCGTGTCTGAAATTGTGGACCGGCTGGAATCAGACAAACGCCGCAACATTGAAGGGCAAATTGGCTTATTTGATACAATAGAAGATACCTCTGTCAAGGAACCGTCGATTCCCTCTCTTCCCGATTACTCGGACTTCGAAAAATTGAGTATGGAAAAAGAAGTAGCCGGTATGTATCTATCAGGACATCCTATGGCTGAATACCGTAAACTTTATCAGTCCTCCGGCATCGCCAGAATTGATGATATCTTTCAAGCCTCCCAAGGGGAATCCACTCTTTATCGTGATGAACAGCGTGTACGTTTACTGGCAATTGTCACGAGTGTAAAGAAAAAAATCACCAAGAGCAACAGCACTATGGCCTTTGTCACTGTTGAGGATATGTTTGGTGCGATTGAAGTGTTGGTTTTTCCCACTGTTTTAGATCAGTTCCAAGATTTGCTCTATGATGCCAACATTATTTCTGTCAGCGGACGTATCAGCTTTACGGAAAACCAAGAACCGAAGCTTCTCTGTGAGAATGTGCAAAGCCTACAGGATTTTTTAAGGGATGATAAGGCTTTGCAGAATACCGGAAAAGCACCGCAAAAAGTTTCCAAAAAAACGCCGCCGGGTTTATATATCAAAGTTCCCGGCATGGATTCTCCCCTTTATCAAAAAGCCATGCAATATATCGCTGTTTTTGACGGGCCGCAAAATGTATATATCCGTTTTGAAGATTCCGGCAAGCTTTTAAAAGCACCCGCACAGTACCGCGTGGACATAAATGATGTTCTTGTCCGTGCGCTGAAGAATCTATTAGGCGAAAATTTTGTTGCTGTTATCAAACATTAGAAGAATGATGAATATGTATGCGCTTACATCGTTAAAATCTACTAAATATGGACATACCTCTTGCTATCCTGCGTCAATTTGATATAATAGAAATAGAGTTGGCGGAGAGGTTATCGAACGGATAACTCATGACAATTTAAGATTATGGTATTGAAAGCGAGGATATAAAATGGGTGCTAAAAGTATTGCAGTGCTGACAAGCGGCGGTGACGCCCCCGGCATGAATGCCGCTGTTCGTGCCGTTGTGAGATCGGCCCTATCAATGGGAATCGACGTATATGGTGTAAACCGTGGGTATAACGGACTTTTAAAAAATGAATTTATTCCAATGACCTTGAGAAGTGTATCTGACATTATTTCTGACGGCGGTACATTTTTATATACAGCCAGAAGTCCTGAATTCAATTCACCTGAAGGTGTACAAAAGGCGGCTGAAAACTGCCGTGCCAAAGGAATTGACGGTGTTGTTGTCATCGGCGGGG
>URPG01000263.1 GCA_900549675.1 uncultured Oscillospiraceae bacterium
CAGAATAAAAAACTTGAAAAATAAGGATAAATAAGATAAAATAGAATCAGAAAAGTTTTGGAGGTATATTTATGATATCCGCAGGAGATTTTAGAAACGGCGTGACTTTTGAAATGGACGGAAATGTCGTTTCCATTATTGAGTTTCAGCATGTTAAACCAGGAAAAGGCGCAGCTTTTGTGCGTACCAAAATCCGCAATGTGATTACCGGCTCTGTGACAGAAAAGACCTTTAACCCCAATGATAAATACCCAACAGCTTTTGTTGAAAGAAAAGACATGCAGTATCTCTATAATGATGATGATCTCTATTATTTTATGGATCTTGAAACCTATGAGCAATTGCCCATTAACGCCAGTGTTTTAGGCGATAATTTTAAATTTGTAAAAGAAAATATGGAATGCAAGGTGCTTTCTTATAAAGGCAATGTATTTGGCGTAGAACCGCCGAACTTTGTTGAATTGGAAGTTACCGCAACTGAACCGGGCGTAAAGGGTGATACTGCCACGAACGTGACAAAACCTGCTACACTTGAAACAGGTGCTACCATTAAAGTACCGCTGTTTATTAATGAAGGCGAAAAAATTCGAATTGACACAAGAACAGGCGAGTACATGGAACGCGCCTGATTAAAAGGAGGATGTAACATGACTAATTTAGAAAAAGCTGCTTATGTTCGTGGTTTGATGGAAGGGTTAGAGTTAGATCCTAAATCAAAAGAAACCAAAGTATTAAATGCAATGATGGATTTGTTAGATAACATTTGTGAGTCTATTTCAGAAATTGATGAAACCATTGATACCGTTATCGATGAAATGGATGAAATTGATGAAGATTTAGGCGACGTTGAAAGAGTTGTTTACGGCATTGACGACGATGAAGAAGATGATTGTTCTTGTGGACATCACCATCATCATCACGACGATGAGGAATGGGACAATGAAGATGACGAAGAAACTATTTTCGAAGCAAAATGCCCCACTTGCGGTGAAGTGATTCCGCTGAGCATGGAAGACTTAGAGCAAGACAGTGTGGAATGTTCTCATTGCGGCGAAACATTAGAATTTGATTTTGATGAAGATGATGAAAGCCAATGTGACTGTGAAGACGGCGGCAATTGTCATTGTCATGCAGAAACAGAGGATAAAGAATAATTTTTGAAGTATCTGTCTTTTTACAGTAGAATACGTAAATTGAAAAGGTCGGTCTTACGATAAACTGTAAGATCGACCTTTTTATAAAGAAAGTAATTATAAAGGATAAACATAATAATAATAATAATACAGCGCAAATTTATTTACGGACTGATTTTACCAGATCTGCTGCGTCTTTAGCAATTTTTTCAATAGCATCAAAATTCTTTTCATTCAGTAGACTTTCAGGGCAAAGCCAGCTGCCGCCGCAGGCGATAACATTTGGGAGCATTAAATAATCTTTTACATTTTGCGGATGAATGCCCCCAGTTGGCATAAATTTCATTTCAGCATAAGGTCCGGAAAGAGCTTTTAACATACCGATACCTCCAACGACCTCGGCTGGAAAAAGCTTGACTGTGGTTAATCCCAAACGAATAGCTGTTTCTACTTCAGAAGGAGTGGCACAGCCGGGATAAACAGCGACGTCATGCTGTAGGCACCAGGTAACTACATCAGGGTTTAATCCGGGTGAAATAATGGCCTTTGCACCGCTTTGAACAGCCAATTCGGCTTGTGCCACTGTTAGGATAGTGCCGGCACAGACAAACATATCGGGAAGTGCGTCAGCAATACGTTTAATGGATTCGGCGGCAGCCGGAGTGCGAAAAGTAACTTCCGCCGCATGAATGCCTCCGTTTGATAAGGCCTTGGCCATGGGTACAGCTGTTTCAGCAGAATTAATTTTAATGACAGGGATAATTCCGGTGTTACGTAAGATATTTTCGATATTGAGCATGAGATAATTCCTTTCTGAAAACGTACAATTTATAAGTAATACATTTATTATATATGATTTGGAGAGCATTGACAAGAAAGGAAAACAAAATTGCTTTTCCGTTGACTTTACCTAGGCTGATAAAGTATACTAATAAGATAACATAGAAAGAATTTTAGGATGGTGCACATGAAAAATGTACAATGCGGTGGTTTGATTTTTGGACAGGGACTGCCCAAAATTTGTGTTCCGTTAGTAGGAAAATCTATACAAGAAATCGAACAGGAATATCAAAAAGTTCAGTCGTTGCCGGCTGATTTTTTAGAGTGGCGTGCAGATTGTTTTGAAGAGGATATAGAATCAGTATTGTCATTTTTTCGTGAAAAAAATGGAACAGTGAAAAGAAAAATTCCTGTCTTAGCAACGCTAAGAACACGAAATGAGGGAGGACAGTGGGAAGGAAACCCTCAGGAATATGAAAGCTTGCTGTCTAAGCTTATGGAAAGCAAGCTGTTTCAAATGATTGATATTGAATTTTCCAGTGGAGCAAGCACCGTAGCGGCAATGATTTTAAAGGCAAAAAAATATGGAATGCTATCAGTAGTATCCAAGCATGATTTTTTGAAAACGCCACCTGTCAATGAAATATATCGTGATTTTATCACTATGAAAAAATGGGGCGCGGACCTTCCTAAATATGCAGCAATGCCGCAAAATACAGAAGATGTTTTGAATCTGATGACCACTTCTTTACAGGCCGAAAGGCAAGTGGGGCCGTTAATAGCAATTTCCATGGGAAAGCTGGGCAAGCTGACGCGAATCGGAGGACACTTCTTTGGCTCCTCAGTTACTTTTGCCGCAGGAGCAGATGCATCCGCTCCTGGGCAAATACCCTGTGAAGAAGTATATCGATGTCTGCAAATGCTAGAATATTAAAAGAGGTGAAAATCAATGAGTGAGGATATCGATTCAATATTGAACTCTTTATTTCGTAACGGAAAACTAAATTTGAATAGCAGCAAATCTGATAAATCTGACTTGGAAAAATCATTGGAAGAAATGGAAAAAATGAATCGTAGGTTATCGGAATCTTTGCAAAGCAGTATTCATTCTCTTAGCCAAGAGGTGAAAGAAGAAGCCGCGAAAGATAGTGTTTCTTCGGAAAATATTTTTCCGGAATTGATTTTTCCGGAAGACAATGAAAAAGTACACATTGCACAAAGTTCAAAACCTGTCGATCATTCTACAATTGTTGAAAAGCTCTATCATGATTTTGATGAAGTAGAATCAATGATCAAGGATCTTGTAATTGGTCAGGAGGACTTTGTAACGGCTCTAATGTTATGTTTCAAACGTCCCTATGTTATTGGCATAAAAGATGAATCCCTTTCGGCAGCCGCTGTTTTAATGGGAAAAAACGGTACAGGTAAACATTTAGCTTTAGAAGAAATGACCAAAGAATTAGGGCTGCGAGGCGTGTTAACACATGCTCAAGTTTATTATATGGATCTATCAAAATACAAAAATGCAGACAGTGAAAAGGTATTTGTGCAAGATTTGTTCTCTGCCGCAAAAGCGGAGGCACAGGTCTTGGCTTTTGAAAATTTTGAAAAAGCACAC
>URPG01000264.1 GCA_900549675.1 uncultured Oscillospiraceae bacterium
GATGAAGAAAATACAGCTTGAAAAGCTGAAAGTACCTGCCGTGAAATAAGCGTTGCGTGTGGAGAAAGAAATCCAGCTGACAATTTTATTGACAACAGGGTTGTTCAGGCTGCCGGAGATGCCGTCAATATACATAAAAAAGATAGAGGCAAAAAATGTTCCGATTGCCGCAATCACTTGGCTTTGGGTGAGGCTGGAAATAAACACACCAATGGAAATCATTGCACCGCCGTACAATAAAGCGGCAAGGTAGTTTCCAAAAATAATGCCCCAGGGCGGTGATGCGATAAAGGACAAAGCAAAGGCGGGTAAAAGTCCCAGCGTAGAGGCCAATAAGTAAACGACAAAGGAAGCAAAAAATTTGCCGAGCACAATGGAAATAACACCCACAGGTGCAGTAAGTAGGGCTTGGTCAGTTTTATTTTTTTGATCTTCGCTCAAAGACCTCATCGTAAGAATCGGAATAATAATCATGGTTAAGCTAAAAAGCATGGAGTATACTTGGCCTACATAAGAAGTAGTACCGGTACTCATTAAAAAAGAATAGTAATATCCGTAAAGAGCTACAATCGCGGCAATACAGATATATCCGACAGGAGAATAAAAATAAGATTTCAATTCTCTTTTAAAAATTGCATTCATTCTTTATTCTCTCCTTTCTCAGTTTCTTTTGCGGCGTCTTCTGCAGAATCATCTATCATGTCTTCTATTTCAAGAGGCTGTTTGGCAGAGTCAGGCCCCTCGGCAGAATGCTCGGGGTGAAATCCTTCGATTTCTTGACCGGAAGTCAATTTTAAGAAAAGATCCTCCAAAGTAAGGTCAGAATTCTTCAAAGCCAGCATCGGCCAGCCTTTTCGAGCCAATAACGCAAACAGGCTGCGGCGAATATCAGTTTCGGGTGTGGCTTCAATGCTGATTTCAAATACACCTTTTTCTTTTTCGCCTAAAGAAACAACATTTTCGACATGCTCAAGTTCACGAATCGCCTGCATTACTTCTTTTTCAGGCCCGGCGATACGGGCAATCACTTTGTGGTCTTTCGAGAGATTGTGTGCCAGTGTGTCCGTGTTGCCGTCGGCGACTACCTTGCCCTTGTTAATGACAATGATTCGCTCACAAACGGCCTGCACTTCGGGTAGAATATGAGAACTCAAAATAATGGTATGGTTTTTGCCCAGACTTTTAATTAAATTGCGGATTTCAATAATTTGTTTGGGGTCAAGACCTACGGTTGGCTCATCCAAAATCAGAACAGGCGGATTGCCTAAAAGAGCCTGTGCAATGCCCACTCTTTGGCGGTATCCTTTGGAGAGGTTGCCAATGAGTCTGCCGTATACATTTTCAATTTTGGTTAGGCGGCAGATTTCTTCTATATGTTTTTTGCGGGGCAAAGATACCTTTTTGAGTTCATACATAAAATCAAGATATTCTTTGACCGTCATATCCAAATAGAGGGGGGGCAGTTCCGGCAGATAGCCAATCATTTTTTTGGTGGCGGCGGGGTCTTCCAACGTATTGATATTCTGAATGGTAACAGAACCGGAAGAGGACGAGAGATAGCCGGTAATAATGTTCATGGTAGTTGATTTTCCGGCACCGTTGGGCCCCAGAAAGCCAACTATAGTACCTTCTTCAATGGTAAAGCTGACATTGTCAATGGCTTTATTGACACCATATCGCTTTGTGAGGTGTTTGACCTCTATCATGGTAGATTCCTCCTGCTTTCAATAATCTCTAATGTACAATATCCTATTTTATCGCAAAATATAGGAATTTGCAATAAAAATACAGAATTGTTCAAGCTGTTTCTGCGAAAAATGCCGTATGACAAGGAATAAAATGATTTATTACCCTAAAACAGACAGGTTTATCTTTATCATAAAAGCTTTTTGTGAAAATAATGTGAAGAGAAATAGAAAATTGGAATTCTCTGCCGTTATCGGCAAAACGACTTTTGTCTTGACGATAGCTAAGAATCAAGTTAAAATAAGAATAAATATAAATTTATGATTTGCGATAAAATTGGACAGCTGTTTTTCGGAGTATTTTATCTGAATATGCGGCAGAAAAGAGGGTATCATGGCAGAGATAAAAGCATTTAAAGGTATGCGGTATGGTCAAAAAGCGGGACGCATTGAAGAATTGGTCTGTCCCCCCTATGATATTATCAGTGACACAGAGCGTGCGGAATATTTATCCCACAATGAATATAATGTAATTCGTCTGGAACTGCCTAAAGGAGAAAATCCGTATGAAGAGGCAGGCAATACACTGAACAAGTGGCTTTCTGAAGAGATTCTTCAGCGTGATATGGAAGAAGGTATCTATATCTATGAGTTGGAGTTCAAAGAAAAAGTAACCAGCGGTGCAACCAAAAGTTTAAAAGGCTTGATTTGCCGTGTCAGAATAGAAGATTTCCAAAATAATGTTGTACTGCCGCATGAAGAAACACTTAGCAAAGCCAAAGAGGACCGATTGAATTTAACAAAGGCGACCAACTGCAATTTCAGCCAGATTTATTCACTTTATCAAGATGAAAAACATATCACTAGAGAAAGAATGGAGAACCTCTCAAAATCCACAGCACCGCGCTATGAATTTGATGACGGTTTGGTGATTCATCGTCTTTGGGTAGTCAATGATAAAGCTGCCATTGAAGCCATTGCTGAGGATTTCGCTCCCCGTAAGCTGTATATTGCTGACGGACATCACCGTTACGAAACCTCTATCAACTACCGCAATTACTGCAGGGAGAACAATATTTATAACCCTGCCAGTGAATACGTAATGATGTATCTGGCCGACATGGCGGATGAAGGCTTAGTTGTATTCCCCACACACCGTTTGGTGAGAGATATTGACAATTTTAATGCACAGAAGATTTTGGCCGCCTGCGAAAAATATTTTACCGTAGAAAAAGCTGACAGCTTGGAGGAAATTAATAGCAAGCTGGAAGAAGCTGCTCATAAAAGCCAAAAGGCATTTGGTTTTTACGACGGAGAAAACAGGGCGATACTGACTTTGAAAGATATCAATGTCATGCGTGAGGTGATTCCCAGCCAAAGTGATGCTTATCGCTTTTTGGATGTTTCCATTCTACACAGCTTGATTTTAGAAGAGCTTTTGGGAATTGACAAAGAAAACATGGCAAATCAGGTCAACTTAACCTATACTCGTTCCTTTGAAGAGGCGGTGCAAAGCACGGAGAGCGGCAAAAGTAATTGTGCTTTCTTTTTAAATCCAACCTTGGTATCCGAAATTGGAGCAGTTGCGGCTGTGGGAGAAAAAATGCCTCAAAAATCCACCTATTTTTATCCCAAACTGATTACCGGTTTGGTGATGAACTGCATGAACGAAGAATAATAAAAGAAAATAAAAGCAGATTGAGTATTCAATCTGCTTTTATATATCAATGACAAAATGGTTCTATATAGAAAGAATTCAGTGGAAGAGGGAAGAACAGATGAAATTATACGAAGAAAAATGCAGTGAAACATCTATTTACGAAGGTAAAAT
>URPG01000265.1 GCA_900549675.1 uncultured Oscillospiraceae bacterium
GGTAAACCCACCGATACAATTTTATCTTCTTCCACTTCAAATGCTTCTTTGAAATATGGTTTCATGGCTTCAGAGCCGGAAACAACCAAATCATAATTTTTATGCATTCTCATCAATCTGGCAATTTTTTCATCCCGTCCCAGTTGTTTTCCGAGCGTCTGATATCCGAATTTTTTGATAGCCCCCAATGCATGCCAAATTTGAACCACTCTTAAGTTCTTTTTGTGGTGAAGGACGCTAACCGTGATACAATAAGAGTCAAGCACACAAGTCTGTGAGGTGGCCAAATGGTACATTTGAGAATACAAGTGAAAATAGTACCCCACACATGCTTTAAATCCCTTGCCCATTTTTTTTGTCAAAAAAACAAGCTTCTGCTCCTTGTCCATGGCTAAAACCTGTTTTGCCAAAAGCTTAAACTCCAACGTAGGTATATTGGATTGTCTGCTGATAAAAACCACTTTTTTCTTATCCGTTGGTATCAACTTTAGAAAGAAATAGATGATTTCCAAATGAGCTTTGAACAGTAAAATGAATAAATTCATAATTATCTCACCCCACACAGTGGTGCCTCATCAATCTTCTACCAAAACGGTATTTCCATGTAAATCTTTTTTTATCGTGGTGGTGGAAATGCCTTCTGTTCTTGGCAGAAAGACTAATTCTACATACTCTTTTAAATAATCAAAGCGATCTGAATCTGCCCAATCAGAACCCATGACAACAACATCAATATCATATTTTCTAATGTCATCCAATTTTTGCTCCCAGCTTACCTCAGGAATTACCAAATCAACATATCGAATTGCCTCAACAATTGCTTTTCTCTGTTCATATGTAAAATATGATTTTTTACCTTTTCCTGCATTGAATTCATCCGTTGAAACTGCCACTACCAGATAATCTCCCAATTCTTTTGCACGGCGCAATAAATTAATATGTCCCTCGTGCAGCAAATCAAATGTACCATATGTGAGTACTTTTTTCATGAAACGACCTCCATGAGTCTAAACCTCAATTTTATAAGTCTTCGTATTAAAAACGTATATAATGATGATAAAAATCATGTAAAATTTTCACGCACAATATTATGTCAACATATAAACTGTTTTTTTCATTATGTTATCTTACCACAAAACATCTCTTTTGACAAGCATACGTTAACTCTATGTTAAATATACCATATGCACCAGAATATAGAAGACAGTAAGAGAATTTGCTCCTACTGTCTTTGATGCTTGTTATTTATTTTTCAAGTAAATCATAAAATTCTTCTAATGCCTTTTTATTATATTCTTCATAATCAATATCAATAACCGGGACTTTTCCTTCCAAGAGTTCTTGCATACCTTGGTATAACCCCTCTTCGGAATTTTGAACCAATCTCCCACCGTACCTTTGCATGAATCCGCGGGGACCAACAATATCTGTTGAAATAATAGGCAAACCCAAAATGTTTGCCTCAGCTAACACCAAACCAAACCCCTCATAAAAAGATGATAACACAAAATAATCACAAGCTTTTACAAGGGGAAACGGATTTGACATGCAAAGGATTAAAGCAATATGCTCTTTGCACTCTAGATTTTCAATATATTCTAATAATTCGTCCCGAAAATTGTTTCTCTGATTCCCTCCAATAATAATTAAATAAACATTTTGATTCTTGTTCCAGACTTCACAAAAAGCATTAATTAAACGTTTATGCCCTTTTTCTGGAGAATATCGTCCTACACTCACAAAAATTTTTGCGTCACTTTTTAATATCTGCTTTAAATCAGATAACTCAATATTACTTGCTGTATTTACATCAAAAGTAATTTCTCGTTTTGCATTTTTTAGTATGTCTTTTTTTGCAATAATATTTGGTGCTATATTTAAAAGTTTATTTCGTTTAATAAACTTTTTAGTTGCTGGCATAATGTCATCCGTGACAACCGCTACTTTATCATAGGAATTATAGGCAAATTCCAAAACCTTTCTCCGCTGATTTCCTCTGGTTTGTATTTCTTTTTGCATATCACTATGAACATAAATTACTCGATTACAACTAAATTGAGAAAACAGTAATATCTTTTTAAACTCATAACCGTTAAACTGAATTGCATTTGAAAACTCCGCATTACCATAAAGTCTTTTGATTTCTTCTTGAAAGCCTTTCTTTGTCTTTCTCCAAAACCAAGAAAACGGAAACCAAAAATGACTATAAAGTAAGTATATTACTTTTTCTCCAAATGTAAAATTCATACTGCCCATTGTTGAGATATATCTTATATTAGAGGGTAATTTTTTCAATATCTCTTTATTAGCATTTACAAGTTTACCCGCAAATGTAATATAGTAATTATGTTCTGTCGATTCGATGTTTTTTAATAAATTTAAAAGCGCAGAAGTAATGCCATTTTTAGAAAGATTTCCAGCATAAATTAATACATTACCTTTTTCGTTATCAGGCATTTTACTTTCTTTTATTCTGTTATTTTTATTAAAAATCACTTTTTCACATAATTCACTTGTAGCATTTTTCGAATCATATGCACAATATTTTTGTATAAAAGCACTATCATCATAATTTTTAGGTAACCTTAGTTCAGATAATAATTTTTCCATTGTACTTGCTTTCGAAAAGGGTAAACTGCTAAGAGGTTCATACAATCCTCTGTCTTGTAGATATTCTTCTTCATCATAAGTAAACAAAACTATCTTTTTATGCGTGACTGCGAAATCATAAAATACGCTGGAATAATCAGTAATTAAAACATCAGCTATATTTAAAAATTCATAGGTTTCGTAATTTTCGGGAAACTGACGGATATGTTCAAACCAATTGAAATTTACATTTTTTCTTGCCATAGGATGCAGGTTCACATATAAAATTTCCTCATCTGTTAACTGTTTGTCCAATTCAAATAGATAGTACTGTAAATATATGTTGGCTTTCTGGTCTGCTCCGCCAATTACTGTACCTCGCCAAGTTGGCATATACACATATATTTTTTTATTCTCGATTTCTAATTCCTGCTTAATTTTGCTATGATAAGAATTATCAAAAAAAACTGTATTGCGAGGATATCCCCCTAAAAGCAATTTCGCATGGCTTAAATTCTCCAGCATATAATCTTCTATCATATGCTCCCTTGTATATTCATTTGGATACAGCAAATAATCTGCCACTAAAAAGTTCTTTTGCACATTACCAATGGCGTGAAATTCTTGGTTTGTTTTTTTACCCATAGCTTTAAAAGGTGTTCCATGCCATGTATTGGTATAAATCTGTCCCTCTCTCTTAATAAAAGCAGGCATAAAAGTAGTGTCATTAAAAAGATATTTTGCCGTTGCCAATACTTTAAAATATTCTTGAGTCGATAAAATTACTAATTTAACATGATTTAATCCCATTTCATCTAAACGAGAACGGAACCGATTAAATTTGGAAGCAATAACCGTAAAATATAGATTAAACTGCTTGTACTGAGGGTTTTCGGCTAATTCTTTCAAAACATAAAAAATATTGC
>URPG01000266.1 GCA_900549675.1 uncultured Oscillospiraceae bacterium
ATTTGTGGGAACATTTATTTAAAATGTAACGCTTTTTTCAAGTTTTAAAATTTTATAAAGTTATGCTATTTTGTTGCAAAATCTTCTCTTGTATTGTAAAATATAAGTACATACTAATGTTACAATCATGGGAGGGTATATGATTATGCCGTTAAAGCTCGAAGATAAATATTTAGATGGATTTGTTTCTGCACATGAATATGCAGGGATTGAACACAGTGTAAAAGCCGCTCATCAAAGCTTGACAGAGAGAACTGGTCTTGGCAATGATTTTTTAGGGTGGGTAAACTTGCCTGAAAATTATGACAAAGAAGAGTTTTCAAGAATTAAAGCAGCCGCAGAGCGTATTAAAAAGAATTCAGATATTTTTATTGTCATTGGTATCGGCGGTTCTTATTTAGGGGCACGTGCCGCAATTGAATTTCTGAAATCCGATAAATACAATGATTTAGAAAAAGATACTCCCAATATTTATTTTACCGGTAATAGTATCAGTTCCTCCGCTTTGGCAGAGCTGGTGTCAATATGTGAAGGAAAAGATTTCTCTGTGAATATGATTTCGAAATCCGGAACGACTACTGAGCCGGCCATTGCTTTTCGAGTATTCCGTGAAATTCTAGAAAAAAAATACGGCAAAGAAGAAGCCAAAAAGAGAATTTTCTGTACCACAGATAAAGCAAAAGGAACGCTTAAAAATCTTGCGGATCAAGAGGGTTTTGAAACCTTTGTGGTTCCCGATGATGTCGGCGGACGTTTCTCTGTGTTAACCGCAGTAGGACTTTTGCCTATTGCTGTGGCAGGCGCTGACATTGATGCTTTGATGGAAGGTGCAAAAGAGGCCATGAACCGCTATTCTGTTCCTTCATTGGCTGAAAATGATTGTTACAAGTATGCAGCTATCCGCAATATTCTTTATAACAAGGGTAAAACCATTGAAGTAATGGTAAGTTATGAGCCCTGCTATACCATGATGAATGAATGGTGGAAGCAACTTTATGGCGAAAGTGAGGGCAAAGACCAAAAAGGTTTGTTCCCTGCTTCTGTGATTTTTTCCACTGATTTGCATTCCATGGGACAATATATGCAGGACGGACGCCGCCATTTGTTTGAAACAGTTGTGCATTTCAATAAACCAAAGCACGAGCTTGTCATCGGTAATGATCCGGAAGATGTTGACGGGTTAAATTATCTGGAAGGCAAAACCGTGCAATTTGTTAATGATAAAGCTTTTGAAGGTACTGTTTTGGCCCACAATGACGGCAATGTTCCCAATATTATTTTGGAGGCAGAAGATTTTTCAGAGAGAACACTTGGCAACTTAATTTATTTCTTTGAAAAAGCTTGTGCAATTTCCGGCTATATGTTGGGGGTTAATCCTTTTGACCAGCCCGGCGTTGAAAGCTACAAGAAAAACATGTTTGCTTTGTTGGGCAAACCCGGCTATGAAGAAGCAAAGGTTGAATTGGAAAAAAGGCTCTCCAGATAAACGGTAAACGAGAATAAGACGAAAAATAAGGCAGACACCGCTTTGGCGGAAAAAATAAAAAGGAGAACATACATATGATTACTCTCTTAACAGGCAAAAAAGGTTCCGGCAAAACAAAAAGATTAATTGAGTTAGCCAATCAAGCTGCGGATACCTCTAAGGGCAGTGTGGTTGTAATTGAAAAAGGATTGAAAATGACATACGACATTTCCCATAAGGCTCGTTTGGTGGATTCGGATGCTTTTAATATTGTAGGAGCAGATGAACTGTTTGGCTTTGTCAGCGGTATTTGTGCCGGTAACTATGATGTGACCGATATTCTCATTGACAGCACCTTGAAAATTATTGATTCCGATGCGTCTGCATTAGACCACTTGGTTGAAAATTTCAAACATCTTTCTGAAACCTCAAAAGTGAATTTAGTATTTTCTGTTTCGGCCTCTAATGATGAAATTCCCGCTTCTTTACAAGAGTTCATTTTAAAATAAGCTAAGTGATATCCCGGTTGAAGGATAGAAATGTCCGGATTCAACCGGGATATTGAATGATTTCTTTCATTTAAGAAGAATTCAAGAGAAAATCGCAAATATTTCTTGACAAAAAATGTTTAGGTCATTATAATTGTTTAAGTGTGAGATGAGGTCATAATATGATAGTGAACTTGGAAAAATATTTTTTGTCGGATGATGTCAGTGATTTGCTCCGATTTTCTTTGGATTTTAAAGATGTGGAGATTGATGGCGACTATCCTTTTGCCTTTCCGGTTGAAGTGCAGGCAGAGTTGAAAAATTTTTCTGATTCTGTTTTGTTAGACATAAAATTGTCTTACACCATTCAAAAACCCTGTGACCGTTGTTTAGAAACAGCGAAAGAAAAATTTTCTTATGCTCAATCCTATACAATTGTAACAGCGTTAAACAAAGAAGATCAGGACGGCCGGTACATTTTGGCTGAGAACAAAATGCTGGACATGCAGGAGTTTGTCTACTCATTGATAATTTCTGCCCTGCCGACGAAATTTCTTTGTTTACCGGATTGCAAGGGACTTTGCCCCATGTGCGGCCAAAATCTAAATCAAGGTGAATGTTCTTGTCAAAAAGAAACGATTGACCCCCGTTTGGAAGTTCTGAGGCAGCTTATGGATCACGAAGAATAAAATTCTATAAGGAGGTGCTACAGATGGCAGTACCAAAGAGTAAAGTATCAAGTGCAAGACAAAATAAAAGACGTTCAAACGTGTGGAAACTTCAAGCACCCGCACTCTCCAAATGCCCACAGTGCGGAGATTATAAAGCACCGCACAGAGTTTGCGGAACATGCGGTTTTTATAACGGCAGACAGGTATTAAAAAAAGAAGCTTAATCTGATGAAATAGACAAAACAAAATTAAATTTTGGAGTGTCTGAATCAAGAAAAACAGAGAGGGGATTTCCTTCTCTATTTTTTTTGAAAAATTACTTGACGAAACCACTATAAAATGTAATACTTTAAGTATTATTACAATATATTGATAGAAAGGTAAGGCAAACATGTCAAAACCTATTGTTGCTATTGTCGGCAGACCGAATGTTGGTAAATCGACTTTGTTTAATAAGCTGATTGGACAAAGACATGCCATTGTGGAGGATACTCCCGGCGTAACTCGTGACAGAATCTTCGGTGAAACAGAATGGGCCGGCAAAAAATTTACACTGATTGATACAGGCGGTATTGAGCCTGATTCCAAAGATATTATTCTTTCTCAAATGAGAGAGCAGGCGCAAATTGCCATTGATTCTGCTGATGCCATTATTTTTGTGACGGATTTAAAAACAGGGGTAACCGCTACCGATTCTGATGTGGCAACTATGCTGTTAAAGAGCGGTGTTCCACTCGTTTTATGCGTAAATAAGGGAGATCAACTGGGAGATCCGCCGCCTGAATTTTATGAATTTTATAATTTAGGCTTGGGAGATCCGGTCATGGTTTCTTCTGTTCATGGCCATGGAACCGGTGATTTATTGGATCGTGTCATGGAGCATCTTAAC
>URPG01000267.1 GCA_900549675.1 uncultured Oscillospiraceae bacterium
CGCTTTAAATTCTTAAAATTTGTTTTGATTTTTAAAGAATTAACCTTGCTTTTCAAAAAGCCGAGCGATATAATAAAAGTTATTAATTGATAAGAACTTATCAAAATATTTATTTGGAGGTACCACTATGAAACGTGTTTACAATTTCTCTGCCGGCCCTTCCATGCTGCCACAGAGTGTTCTTACACAAGCAGCAGAAGAAATGCTCGACTATAAGGGCAGCGGTCAATCGGTGATGGAGATGTCTCATCGATCTAAAGTGTATGACGCGATTATCAAGGATGCTGAGAAATTGCTCAGAGAAGTCATGCAAATTCCCGATAACTACAAAGTTCTCTTTATGCAGGGTGGTGCTTCCTCCCAATTTGCCATGGTTCCGATGAATCTCATGACAAAATCGGGCAAAGCCGATTATGTTTTATCCGGTCAATTTGCCACCAAGGCCTATCAGGAGGCCTGCAAATACGGTGACTGTAAAGTAGTAGCCACCTCAAAGCCAGATAATTTCTCCCGTATTCCGGCTTTGGATAAAAATGAATTCCGTGCGGATGCCGATTATTTTCACATCTGCCTGAATAACACCATTTACGGCACTCTCTATCATGAATTGCCAGACACCGGCGATGTACCGTTGGTTGCTGATATTTCTTCCTGCATTTTAAGTGAACCGATTGATGTATCAAAATTCGGTCTTTTATATGCAGGCGCACAAAAAAACGTTGCTCCCGCCGGACTCACCATTGTCATCATCCGGGATGACTTAATCGGTGAACCCATGGAAAAAACACCTGCTATGTTTACTTATAAAACCATCGCCGAAAATGATTCCATGTACAACACACCTCCCTGCTATTCCATTTACATCTGCAAGCTCGTGCTGGAATGGATTCAAAACGAAATTGGCGGTTTGGAAAAAATGGCTGAACGCAATATTAAAAAAGCCAATGTTCTTTATGACTATTTAGACCGCTCCAAGCTCTTTAAAGGATGCGCCGAAAAAGACAGCCGCTCTATTATGAATGTTACATTCGTTACAGGCAATGCCGATTTAGACGCAAAATTTGTCAAAGAGGCAGAGGCCGCCGGCTTTGTCAACCTAAAAGGGCACCGCAGTGTTGGCGGTATGAGAGCCTCCATTTACAACGCAATGCCGCCTGAGGGTATTGATAAATTGGTGGCTCTCATGGAGAATTTTGAAAAGGAGAATGCATAGTGTATAAAATCCTTTGCTTAAATAAAATCAGTTCTATCGGAACAGACCGTTTTGGCAGTTCCTATGAATATGGCACAGAAATGGAAAAACCGGACGGTATCTTGGTTCGTTCTGCTTCCATGCATGACATGACTTTTGACGAAAATCTCAAAGCTATTGCCAGAGCCGGCGCAGGAGTCAACAATATTCCGTTGGATACCTGCACCGAACAGGGCATTGTTGTTTTCAACACGCCTGGTGCCAACGCCAATGCCGTAAAAGAACTCGTTATCGCTTCTTTATTCCTGACCTCCCGTAAAATTCCTGCCGCCATGGATTGGGTTAAAACCTTGAAGGGACAAGGCAGTGAAGTTGGCAAGCTGGTTGAAAAAGGGAAATCCAACTTTGGCGGACCCGAAATCAAAGGCAAAACCTTGGGTGTTATTGGTCTTGGTGCTATTGGTATTTTAGTTGCCAATGCGGCAAAACATTTGGGCATGACGGTTTATGGCTATGATCCTTATTTATCGGTAGATGCCGCTTGGAGTCTTTCTCATGGTGTGCAGAAGGCAGAATCTTTAGAGGAAATTTTTCAAAAATCTGATTACATCACTTTACATCTCCCGTTGACAGACGACACGAAAAATCTAATCGGCAAAGAAAACTTCACAAAAATGAAGGACGGTGTCAGAATCCTCAATTTTGCAAGAGGTGAGCTTGTCCATTCGGTCGATATGCTCAATGCCTTGGCAGACGGAAAGGTTGCGGCTTATGCCACCGATTTCCCCACCGACGAATTAATCGGTGCCGAAAATGTCATTGCTATTCCTCACCTGGGTGCTTCTACCCCTGAAAGTGAAGATAATTGTGCTGTTATGGCAGTGGAGCAAATTAAAGATTATCTGGAAAACGGCAATATTAAGAACTCCGTCAATTTACCGGCTCTTTCTATGCCCCGCGACGGCAGCAGTATCAGAATTTGTATCATTCATAAAAATGTACCGAACACCATTGCCAACTTAACCGCTATCTGCGGCAGAGCAGGCCTGAATATTGAGCATATGCAGAACAGCTCCCGTAAAAGCTATGCTTATACCATACTGGATGTCACCGGAACCGTATCTGATTCTGACATTCAAGCGATTTCTGCTTTGGACGAAATCATTCGTATTCGGGTAATTCGTTAACAATCAATCATAAATTCTTGTTTAAAAAAGCTTACCCACAATTGCGGGTAAGCTTTTTTGTCGAAAAATTAAAAATTATTTCTTACACGGCGGGGTTGGTTTGCAATTGTTTGTCGGGTTACAATCCGGCCCTTTGGTTGGGTAGAATGCCTCTGTGGGGAAATCAATGGTATCGAATACTTCACAGGGACTGCTGGCTGTTGTTCCGCTTGTGCTTTCTTTTGTCGGGATGCAGAAATCATAAGCAGGTATCAGCATTTGCACCTGTCTTGACAATTGAATAATCGAGAATAACCCAATTGAAACATAAAGTGCTTTTCCACTCTCATAATACTCAAACGGCCCGTACTGTTCTACAATGGTTTGTGGCAATCCACCCTCAAAATCACATCCGCAATAGCAGTGGCAGTGATACGGCGGGCAAATGGGGCAAACTTTTGCATGTAATCCAACAGGCTCTGCCACTTGAATGGTAGCAATAGGAGCATCGGTTCTGTTTAAAGCTTCAAGACTCAAGCAGTTTTGGTCTGAGCTAAAGGCTTTTGATCCGGTACTGATACCGCCCTGCATAATAGCGGTTTTGTTAAAGACCACAACACCTGTTATCGCCGCAACGCCCTGCGGTGTATAAACATCTACTCTCACTTCTAGGAAATACGTCATTTCAACTGTATAGCAGCCCTGTTTAAAGGGAACCTCTGTCACATTGCTGCAAACTGTAATCACTTCCACATTTCTAATTTTGGCATCCTTGGCACATTCTAAATATTGTTGTTGTCCGGCGGGGATAAGCACCCTTATGTCTTCCAGGCAATCTTTATCTGCACATGAATCATATACCCTCATTGTATCAATGCAGACAGCCTCTTTAAAATAGTCACCACCGCCAGGGGCCACATCTATTTTCGGCCATGGAAAAATCTCCTCCTTCAGTTGAATATTCAAGGAATCCGAGTCGAGCCAATCCGCCTTGATTTTTTCTATTTTTACTTCAGCAAATCAAAGCTCGCCTTAAGGTTTCTCTTTCATATTCTATGGAAAAATATGAATTTTGTGATAACTTCCAAACAGTAAAGTAAATCTTTTATTTTTTGACAAATATTTTTTCTTCCCCGATATTTTCTTTTTAAAAA
>URPG01000268.1 GCA_900549675.1 uncultured Oscillospiraceae bacterium
CTTGCTTATTTTACCATTGAATTAATTTAGTGTCAAGAGAAAAATTAAAAATGAGATGGTTTTTCACAAATATATAATAACTAAAAGAATAATGATTGGGAAATTACAAAATTTCTATAATTTGAAATTCTTATTGATTAAATCATCTTGCAGAATAATACGTTTAATACTGTCGCTGAGTTGCGAGAAAAAAGAACAGAAAAGGAGTAATTCAGTTTCTGTGTGCTTCTCTGACAAGCAAATGGCGATGGCGGTGGCAAGAGCCGTCAAGTCTTTTCCGTTCACAAAATCACCTCTTTACTAGAATATGAAAATTTAAATTTTTGTTTCAAAAGTTCTTGACAAATTAATTTGTATGATATATAGTTAGTTGCATAACTAAATAACTAACTATCAGGTTGGGGAAAGCGAGGACGTTATTATTGAGACTTGATTTAGAAAGCACAAAACCTATTTTTCAGCAAATCAGTGATGAAATAGAAGATGCTGTCTTTACCGGTGCATTTCCGGAAGAAACACAAGTGCCCTCAACAACAGAAATATCAGCGATGTTTAAAATAAATCCCGCTACTGTTTTGAAAGGAATGAATCAATTGGTCGAAGCAGGAATTTTATACAAAAAAAGAGGATTAGGAATGTTTGTTGCGAAAGGCGCCGCTGAAAATATTCGGCAAAAAAGACGCAAAGAATTTTTGCAAAGTTTTGTAAGACCGATGATTGAAGAGGCGGAAAAACTGGCCTTGAGTGAATCGGAAATAATAGAATTGGTGAAGAGGGGATATCATGATGAATAAGATAGAAATTAAACAAGTCAACAAAACATTTGGTCAAACCAAGGCGTTGGTTAATGTTTCTGTGGACTTTTTGCCTGAGAAAATCTATGGGCTTTTAGGGCGGAACGGAGCGGGTAAATCAACCTTGCTTAACATTATCAGCAATCGTATTTTTGCTGATAACGGTTCAGTGCTTGTGGATGGGAAAAAGGCAGAAGAAAATGATTCGGCATTAAATAAAATTTACTTAATGAGTGAAAAAAGCTATTATCCTGAAACTATGAAAGTCAAAGAGGTGTTCTATTGGACAAAAGAATTTTATGGTGCATTCAATATAGATAAGGCATATAAACTTGCTGAATTATTCGGATTGGATATCAGCAAAAAAACAGGCAAATTATCCACGGGATATTCTTCAATTTTTAAAATAATTATTTCACTTTGCTTGGATGTTCCTTATATCTTTTTGGATGAACCGGTTTTGGGTTTGGATGCCAATCACAGAGAAATGTTCTATAAATTGTTGTTAGAAGAATATGCTGAAAACCCAAGAACCTACGTCATTTCAACACATTTGATTGAAGAAATTTCAAGTTTGATTGAAGAAGTTATCATCATAAAAAACGGAAAAGTCATTGAAAATTGTTCCAGTGAAAAATTGTTGTCCTCCGGTTATACAGTCAGTGGCTCCGCAGATAAGGTAGATGCTTTTACAAAAGATAAAAAAGTTATTGGTTCCGATATGTTGGGTGGATTGAAAAGCGTCTATGTGTTAGGGAAGATGAATCCTGCTGAGTTACCGGAAGGCCTTGAAATTACAAAGCTTGATATGCAAAAGTTGTTTATTCAACTGACAAATGCTTGAGGAGGATATTATGAAATTAAAAGCGGGAATAAAATTATATTTGAAAGAATTTAGTATGGGCGCCAGCGTATATTACGGAATCAGTTTGGGTCTGACACTAATAGGTATTGTTTTAGCCACAATTTCCAGCAGTAACGGCAATACAAATATTAATGGTACCTCTGAATTTGGTATGTTCATTTTCATGTTTATAATGGGAATTTTATTGTTTACCACCTATATGAAATTCTTTTTACAAAATGGAGTTTCACGCAAAACCATTTTTAAGAGCGGAATAGTTTCTGTAGCGATGTTTTCTTTATTATTTTCTCTTATTGATACGTTAATTGTCATTGTTCTGCAAAAATTGGGCCACAAAGGAATGCTTTTGGTCTATTCCAGCCTGTATGGCGGCGCAGAATTCGGGGTCGGTAAGGAGCTGTCTTCTGTCAGTGAATTTTTCTTCGTGTGGATTTGGACAGCGGCTCTTTATTTATTTGCGACTTTTATAGGGATAATTACAGGGTTGGCTTTTTATCGCTTAACTAAGATAGGTCGTCTTCTTTTAGGTTCTGTGTTAGGCGGCGGTCTGATAATTTTACTGCCGATTGTGGAAATGACAATTACCAAGGGAGCTATTGTAAAAAGTGTTTTTCGATTTTTGAAATTTATTTTTGGGCTGCAAAATATTTCAAACCCAACTCCTATGATGTGGGTGTTGAGTTCTGTCATTATATGTGCCGTTTTAGGGATTTTTTCTTTTCTTCTTCTTCGAAGAGCGGCACCGCAAAAAGCATAGTCGTTTATACCAAAAGTCAAAATACAGATACAAAAAAGAATTCTCTTGCTTAAAAGAGAATTCTTTTTTGTATCTGTATTTACAGAGTATCAGCAGTCTGAAAAAATATTTAAACTCAATGGTTTAAAGCGGACAAGAGTTTGCAAGTTATATCTGATACGGTTTCAAAAAACATAATAAAGAGATACTTTTTTATTTGGAGTTTGATATTCCTTGTATCAAGGTAGTTCCCGGATAATAATGAGATAGAATTTGCTGGTAACTTGAGCCTTGCTGAGCCATGTACATAGCACCGACTTGGCTCATACCAACGCCGTGTCCTCGGCCTTTTACCGTAAAGGTGAAAAGTGAATTGTCATAATCAATTTCAAAACTGGTGCTGGATAGAGATAAAGCAGTTCTTAGTTTAGTTCCTTCTATTGTTGTCCCGCAGACAGAAATAGTCTTTGTATAGCCGGCCTCGCTTAGCTCTTGGTTTTCAAACCATTTTTCTTTGTCTAGGGTGAAATCAAAGGTAAACTCGCTTAGTTCTGTCTTTAATTTTTCTTCAATTTGTTCTGCCGTATAGACAACGGTGCTGAGATATCCGTCACTTAATAAATCACCGGGACTTGCTACAGAAGTAAGGTAGGAAACTTCAGCCCCCCACACGTTGGCAGAGGCCTCAGTGCTTCCGTTTGACATGGCGAAATAAGCGGCAAGGATGGGCTCACTGTTTACGGTGAGAAGTTCCCCATAGACAGAATCTGTCAAGCTTTTGGCTTTATTCCAGTAGGTGTCGTAATCTTCTCCCCAGCGTTCTTTCATTTTTTCTGGCAGGGTATAAATCAACCATTTATCGCTGTTTACTGTAAAATCAAATTCTGCTCCTTTTTCCTGAGAGGCTTTTCGTTGCGCCGTGTAATAGGTGTAAATGGCAACAGCCTGTGCTTTTAAAGACTCGTCCGGAGCAGAGAGAGGCATTTCACAAACAAGTGCGGCAGGAAGAAAATCTTTGGCGGCTACGGTTAGAATTTCCCCTGTAGCTAGGTCTTTTATGCTGAATTCTTCGGGAGATTCTGTAAGAATAGAAGAATTTTTATAAGAATCCAAAAA
>URPG01000269.1 GCA_900549675.1 uncultured Oscillospiraceae bacterium
CACAATGCTTTCAATTATTGATTATTGAGAACATTGGATATATTCAAACGCTCAATCTACAATAAAAAGAGTAAACGTTCAAAGCAAAAGAAAAGGACCCCCAGATGTTTCCATCTAAAAGTCCTTGAAATGTATGTCAAAGTGTGATAGAATCACACCATAAACGCTCTCATAAGTCTTTATGATAGATGGTTGCTGCATCTGTTGTAAAGGCGCAAGTCAATGTTGGTCGGCAAACCAACATTGACTATGGGAGTTTTTTTATTTCTCATATTACAAATATTAACGCTAATTCGCTAAAAAATCAATGCTTTTTGGCTTATTTTTGTCTTGTTTTTTGACTCATATTAATGAGTCTTTTTTTATGCCGACAAAACAGATTTCTGTTGAGTAACTTCCAACTCATTACGTTGAGCGTTTGCCTTTTGAGATAAAAGCATAATTTGAGCTTCATAGTATTCATCATCCGGAGAAATATTGTAAAAGCTTCATCTTTATGTCCCAACCACCGAGATACTGCCTTTACGCTTGCCCCTTGCTCCAATAATCTTGTGGCAAACGTATGTCTTAACATCTGAGGAGTAACATATCTATTCCCTGCTAATTTAGCTGTTCTTCTACATATATGGCGTATATGACAATTTGTGATTGGTTCATAATGAATGGTAAACACATGTGAAGATCGGTTTTTTTAATTTTTTAAAAAATGTAATATAGCTGAGGTTTCCGGAATAAGAGATATTACTCTGACCCCTGTATCTGTTTTGCTCTTCCACACATATATTTTATTTTTTGTTTTGCATTTTTAGGCAAAGAAGTTCCTTCAATTGGATTATCTTTACACAGATGATTACGAATTGCTTCATTATACATTTTATTAAACATTGTCTTTATATGGCGAATTGTCTCTTTCGCATATTTTTCAGCTAAAGCATTTAATATTGCTTGAAATGTTATTGGCTGCAAGTCTGTTAATTTATATTTACATAGATCCGGACAATTAATATTGAATCTACGTCAAGCATCGTTATATATTGGATCTATACTAAAAAGCGGAAACGATAAGTAACTATATATTGAAAAAGTCAAGAAAAAGCGTACAAAAAGTTAAGAGCGATTGATTGTTTGAAATTCAAATTGATTTGGACTAAGCCAAACGAGTGCCGAATGAATGCGTTTAGAGTTGTAATAGGTTTGGATGTATTTGAAAATATCCGTGCGAGCTTGTTCGGTGTTGTCATATTTGGCACCATTAACAAGCTCTCTTTTTAAAGTGCGATAAAATGATTCTATAATAGCATTGTCGTAAGGATTGCCTTTTCTGCTCATGCTTTGAACAAATCCGTAACGTATACGCATCGCCTGAAAACGTTGGGATGTATATTGAGAATCTCGATCTGTGTGAATAATTAATCCCTCTAACGGATGCTCCCGACCAATAGCCTAATTGAGAGCCGATAACACAAGTGTATCTCGTATCCTGGTATCCATAGCCTATCCGACAACCTTGCGTGGAAAAATATTAATGAATACAGAAAGATACAGCCAACCATGTTTTGTTGGAATATATGTGATATCACCAACCCAAATCTGATTCTTTCCTTTGGCTTCAAACACCTGGTTAAGAATGTTGTCTTTCTCATCATAACTAGTTTTATTTGCCTGATAACGATAGAGTTTACGCGTTCCTTTGGCAATCAGACCATGTTCGCTCATGAGCCGGGATATTCGTTTATGGTTTACCTTGACGTTTTGCTGTTCCAATACCTTTTGGATTCGTCTTGCACCGTATCTCACTTTGTGTTCATGAAATATATCCTCAATCATTTCGATCAAAGCTTCATTTTCAATAGTTCTCTTGCTTTTGCGACGGTTTAAGTAATCGTAATATCCGCTGCGTGAGATTCGTAAAATCTTACAGGCCTTCTGAATATTGTATTCCTTTTGGTGTTCTTTTAAAAACTGGAATCTCACACATTCTTTGCTTTGCAGAAGGCCTGGAGTTTTTTTAATATTTCGTTCTCCATTTTTAAATCGTCAACCTGTTTTTGCAATTTCTTAATTTCATATGTAGAGATGAAAAGTGCGTTCCCATAACCTGGGAGCGCACTTTCTCCATACTCATCATACTCGTTAATCCAACGGCGAGGACTGCACCCACTAATTCCTAATTCGGATGCTGTTTGAGATATTGATTTATTTGCTTCTTGCGCCATTTTAAACTGCTTATCATATCTTGCTTGTTTCATAAACTGAACTTCTTTTCCACGCTTTTGTGCTTAACTATCCGTCCAGTTTATTATACATGACCAAAATTATTTCTATATATCGTGTCTACTTTATTGACTACACTGCAATCAGCCGACACAGCCCAAGAAAGTCAACCTTCTTATCAATATTCAAAACTCTATCAAGGCACACAACAGCCTAGGCTAAGAGGGTTGGGCAAAGATTTTCAATTTGAAGCAAGCCGCTTCATGCTGAAAAAAGAAGCTGAGGGCAAGGCTAAAAAAGTTGCTAAGACAGCGGCGCTGAACAAATTTTTACGCATCTACTATGCCTGGGTGCTCGAAGTCTACAAAGTTTAATTCCACTCGCAGCATTATATTTGGCTAACTGCGCCTCTGCCGTTGGCCTGCTTTGCTATACCCCAAATGGACCGTTAGAAAATTTAAGAACCTGCTAAGAAAAGGCTTGACTTTCCTTAGCAGGTTTTTATTCCCAAAAAATTGTATGAAGTGCCGCAGAGAGATACCAAACGATTCTCTTTACTGCGCCTATTGCAACTCATAACAGGTCAAAAAAATCCGTAATGTAAAGAGTAGAGGGAATGGTCAGGGCACTGTATATAAACTACCAAACGGTAAATATAAAGTCGAAGTGGTATTGGGATATTACAAAGAAAATGGCAAACTGAAAAAATGGAAAAGAACCCGAACGTTTGAAAAAAGAAAGACGCAGTAGCTTGCATAGCCCTGTTAAAAGAACTTTCCGTAAAAGAAAAATCAATGAGTTTGTACGAGCTGTATGATACTTTTACTTCTACCCGCAAATATAATAAATTAGGCAAATCACAGAAAAATAAATTAAGATATGCTTGGAATAGAATGAAAAAAATCCATTCAGTAAATATACAAAATCTTATGATTAAGCGAATGCAGGATATATATAGATAACGAAACTTCCACTTTTTATCCTGCAAGAGATATGAAAGTTCTATTTTCTCATTTATATATATTAGCAATTCAACGAGGAAAAGCAGAAGTCAATCGGTCACAGCATTTAGAGCTTCCGGATGCGCCGAATGCTAAACGGTAAGTGTTCACAGAAGAAGATGTTGCAAAATTTTAGGATGATTATAACGGTCAAACTCCTGAAGGTTCTGCTGAGCCACACAAACCACTTATTTCAGGGTAAAACAAAAACTCGCTTAAACATAGTGTTCAAGCGAGTTTGGCGGAGAGGAAGAGATTCGAACTCTTGGTCCCTTGCGGGATCACTAGTTTTCA
>URPG01000270.1 GCA_900549675.1 uncultured Oscillospiraceae bacterium
ATGTGGATATAAATGCCAATAGGGTCGGATTGAATCATGAAAAATCCTTTCTTAATAAGGGCTGTTTCAATACAAATTCTAGTCTAAAACAACGTTATAGGAATTATCAGTGTAAGTCAAATGTATCAAGATAGAACTTTAAAAGAGAATATATTCGTAACAAGAAGTAATGGATATCCTAAAGATATCATGTTTTTTTGATTTTGTATAGATAAAATAAAAAGTCTTTTACAGAGAAAGGCTGTAAAAGACTTCGAGTCAGCGGATTGTTTAAGGTACGTTTTTATTCTTTTTCGAGTTCACGCAATTCTGCCAGCTCTTTTTTATCAATTTTGACTTTACCATCTTTAATCAATTTGACTTGTTTTACAGAATAGATTTTGGGAGCGGCATCAGGGTCTTTGTCCAATTTAACCGTTAGCTTTTGTGTCAGCAAATTTTGGTCTATCACTACACCTTTTCCTTCTTCAGTGGCCACAACGGCACCGATTTTGGGCGTGGTTTTGAGCAAATCCATATAAGACTCCTGCTCATATTTTAAGCAACACATCAATCTGCCGCAGGCTCCCGAAATTTTAACGGGGTTGAGCGACAAACCTTGCTCTTTTGCCATTTTAATGGAAACAGGCTGGAAACCGTTGAGAAAACTTCCGCAGCAAAATTCTCTGCCGCAAATGCCCAAACCGCCCAACATTTTCGCCTCATCTCGTACCCCGATTTGGCGAAGTTCAATGCGGGTACGAAAGATTCCTGCTAAATCCTTTACGAGTTCACGGAAGTCCACGCGCCCGTCAGCGGTAAAATAGAACAAAATCTTACTGTTATCAAATGTATATTCAACGTCGACCAGTTTCATTTCCAAACCATGGTCGGCAATCTTCTTTTCACATTGTACAAAAGCCGTCTTTTCCTTGGCTTTGTTTTCTTCCAATTTTTTGATATCCTCCGCAGTTGCCTTGCGGATTAGACTTTTCAGCGGCTGAACTATATTCTCATCTTGAACCTCACGGTTCTCCATGGCTACTTCACCGCATTCTACTCCTCTGGCGGTTTCTACAATTGCCATATCGCCTTTTTGGAGTTTAATCCCTTTGGGATCAAAGTAATATACTTTACCGGTGCTTTTAAACCGAACACCAATTACAGCTGCCATTTTGCCTCCTTTATTTTTTTCATCTATTTATCGTCCGGCTCTCTTTCGCAGCTGTGCTGCAAAAGAGGTTACCAACAAATTCATATTGGCATTTCTTTGTATATAGCCTGCATACTCTTGTACGACTGAGAGGATATCCATCAATTTTTTGACGGATAACCGCTGCAAAGGCAACAATCTTTCCTTTTGACGCTCCGTGAAACCGTCATAACCACTTTTGAGTAAGATAACTTGCCTGACAATTTCTCTTAATTGTTCCAAAACATCGGCGAACAATTTTTTGTCACGGATGAATCCTGCTGTAACCTTAAAAATATCCTGCTCGTTTTTGGCGGTAACAGCGGGCAAAAGAAGCTCTAAAGAGTGCTTGACCAAAGCCGCCTGGCCGCTTTCTTTCTCATCCAGCATTTTACCGATGTTGCCGCCGCAAAGCTCTGCCAGTTCTTGTGCCTTTTCATCGGACAGATTCTTTTTGTTCATCACATATGCAGCCGCTTCCGGGATGGCAGGCGCCTGTAAGGTGAAAATCTGCGTACGCGAGCGGATTGTCGGGAGCAAAACCTCGGCACTTTGACAAGTGAAAATAAACACCGTGCGTGCCGGCGGTTCTTCAATTACCTTCAGCAGTTTATTTTGTGCAGCCTCGCCCATTTTATTATCAATGAACAGCAGATAAACCTGCACATCAGATTCTTCCGGCATTTTATGCGCGTCGGCAATGAGTGTCTTTATGGTATCAACAGTAAGGGAGCGAGTTGCCCCGCTCCCTTCTTCGATGCGGATATCCGGATGAGAACCCGCCTTGGCTCGAATACAGGAAGAACATTCCCCACAAGGGGCCCGATCTTTGTTTTGGCAAACCAGTGTTTGCGCCAAAAGCTTGGCAAAGCTTCGTTTACCGCAGCCTTTCTCGCCTTGCAAAACAATGGCATGCGGAAACTTGTCGCTGGTAAAAGCGGACCAAAGATTGTGCCGGACCTGTTCGTTCCCTAAAAAATCCGAAAAATTCATCAGACCTTTTCAAAGCGGTCAACATCTAAAACAAAGATAGTTGAGCCACCCACGGTTACTTCAACCGGGAAAGAGGAATACATGCCCATATCCATGGTGGAAGTATTCGGCACAATTTGGTTACGGCGGCTGCTGTGTTTGGCAATAATGTCAATTACCTCATCAACCTTGTCATCCTCCACACCGGAGATAAAGGTAGTATTGCCCGCCATTAGAAAACCACCGGTCGTGGCAAGCTTTGTTACGGAATACCCCTCTCTTGTCAGAGAAGAAGAAACCGCACCGCTATCGTCGTTGCTCACAATCGCCAGAATCAGTTTCATAAAAATCCGCCTTTCTTATGTCGCTTTGTATCTATATGCAAAACGCTTGATTATTTGTTTTTTTGCACCCTTATCATAACATAAATGTTCTAAAAAATCTATACTAAATTTCACTTTGCTTAGGTAAACTCATGAATTTTCTTGATTTTTGGCTTATTTCTGTGTTTTTTTGTTCCTGATTTTCTTCTTTTATTACGCTCAGTATTTCCTTGCTTAAAAGGAATAAGGCAATTAAGTTTGGCAGTACCATAAGCCCATTAAAGCTATCACCCAATTGAAAAGCTAAATCCAGAGAAATGACACAGCCGAAGAAGGCGCTGAGTCCGTATACAAGAGCAAAAAAAGTGGCGCCTTTTCCCTTTGTAAAATAAAATAAACCTTCTCTGCCGTAACAGCACCAAGTAATGGTGGTGGCTATGGCAAAAAGAGCCGTACATAATGAAATTAAGCTTCTTCCCCAATCTCCCATGGCGGCTTCAAATGCATAAAAGCTGAGCTCCGCTCCGTCTAGACTTAAAGGAGCCTTTGCGGAAAGAATGCATAGCCCTGTTATTGTACACATGACAATCGTATCGGCAAACACTTGGAAAATTCCCATACAGCCTTTTTGAAGCGGAGATAAGGTTTCCACCTCGTCATAGGCAAAGCTGGAGGTTCCCAAGCCAGCCTCATTGGTAAATATTCCTCGGGAAATTCCTGTTTTAGCGGCCAGTAAAAATCCGGCAGTTCCTCCAAGACCGGCCTGCAGAGAAAATGCACCTTCCAGAATGGATTCTACCGCTCCCGGAATGTTGGCACGAAAAACCCAGAGTACCACCACAGCGGCAGAAAAAAATAGTACGGTCATAAAAGGAACCAATTTATCTGTAATTTTTACGGCTGACTTTAAACCGCCCAAAGCCACAAAAAATAATAAAGCAGCCAAACCCATTCCGGAAAGCAGAGGAGAAATACCAAACTCTTGAAAAGCCGAGGCAGCGGCATTCATTTGCACCATATTGCCCATTGCCAAGGAAGAT
>URPG01000271.1 GCA_900549675.1 uncultured Oscillospiraceae bacterium
TGCTCTTTTCATCCTTTCACCGCCCCGGCTGCTACGCCTTTAATAATATGCCTCTGTCCAAGCAAATAAAAAATAACAATCGGCAAAATTGCCAATGTCAGCATTGCCATCATAGCACCCCAATCAATAGAGCCATAGCCGCCCTTTAAATATTGAATCGCCATAGGAATTGTTTTATATCGTTTTTGATCCAGTACCAACACCGGCAGCAGATAGTCATTCCAAATCCACATAGTCTGTAAAATAGCTACACTTGTAAGGGTTGGCTTTAACATAGGAAATACAACCCCAAAAAAAGTTCTGGGCGCTGTACATCCGTCAATCATTGATGCTTCTTCTACTTCTATTGGAATGCCTCGCATAAATCCTGTGAACATAAACACAGCCAATCCCGCACCAAAGCCTAAGTAAACCACTATAATACCTACCGGATTTCCCAGTCCCAACAAATCGGTAATTTTAGAAAGGGGATACATCACCATTTGAAAAGGAACCACCATGGCAAACAAAAACAGTACATAAATAATTTTACTAAGTTTACCGGATACACGGCTAATATACCAAGCACACATAGAGGTACATACCAAAATTACAGCAACAGACGCAATGGTAATAAATATACTGTATCCTAGGGCATCAAAAAAATGAATTCGTTTTAAGCCTTCAGTATAATTTGCAAGCCCTACAAATGTTTTTGGCGTTGGTAAGGCGAATGGCTGACGATTAATATATGCCTTTTTCTTAAACGAGTTTACCAGTACCATAAAGACAGGATAGAGCCAAGCTAAACTGAGTACAGTAAATAGAACTGTGCTAATCCAACCTTTTTTATTCTTTCCTTTCACCATTATTGTTGTACCTCTTTTCTACGGGTGATTCTATTTTGTGCAATTGCCAATACTCCAACCAAAAGAAAAAAGATAACAGCTTTTGCCTGCCCTACCCCTTCCCAACCGGAACGGCCATAGAATGTATTGTAAATATTCAGTGCCAACATTTCTGTTTTATCAGAAGGCTGACCCGCTGTTAACGCTAAGTTTTGGTCAAACAGCTTAAATGAATTTGTCAACGTTAAAAAGGTGCATATTGTAATTGAGGGCATTGACATTGGCAGTGTAACATGGAATAAAACTTGTCTTGAAGATGCCCCGTCTATCTTGGCTGCTTCGTATAAATCACCAGGGATAGCCTGCAGCCCTGCAATATAAATAATCATCATATATCCAATTTGCTGCCAGCACATTAAAATAATTAATCCCCAAAATCCATAGGAAGCATTATAGGTTAAAGTTCTGCCAAAATAGGCCAATATACCATTCAAAATCAACTGCCAAATATAGCCTAATATAATTCCTCCAATTAAGTTTGGCAGAAAAAATGCTGTTCTAAAAAGATTTGTACCTCTCAAGCCTTTTGTTAATAATAAAGCAACTATATACGCAAGTATATTAATCATTAAAACACTGACAACCGTAAAAATTGCTGTAAACCAAAAGGAGTGCAAAAAACTTGTATCTCCCCAAATTTTCATATAATTTTTAATACCTACCCACTTTGCGTCTGTAATAGTGGTAAATTCACAAAAAGATAGATATATACCTGTCAAAAACGGAGCGATAAAACCAATACTAAATGCAATCAGTGTTGGCAGCAAAAACATTGGCCAATATTTGCGAATTGATTTTTCCATATTTTCTCCCCCTTATTCTTATTTTGCTTTGATAAAATTCTTTCTTTAACAATATAAAACCGGGCGGACAGATCTATGCCCACCCGGTAAATTTCACGCCAGACTCATTAGCTGTTTGCGGCTGCCATTTCTGTGGTCCAACCCTCCACAAAAGCTTTTTTTACATTTTCCCAATCATTTGTGCCTTGCGCATACTCAAGAAGAGCAGAACCAACACCGTTTTTCCATTCTTCAGAGGGCATTGTGGTAAAGCACCAATCTACAGGGGTCTTTCTGTTGGCAACATATTCATTTGCCTCTCGAATCAATGGATTGTCTGGAAGGAATTCATCGGTAAATCCATAGAAAGGACACACAAATCCCATATCTTTCAGTGCTGTTTTGGCTGTATCACTTGTCACACACCACTTCAAAAAGTCAAGTGTTGCCTGAATATTTTCTTCAGAAGCCTTGCTGTTGACACACCAATAGTTTTCTGATCCAGTGGCAAGACCTTGATTTTCTTCTCCTTCTACCCCAATATAAATAGGCAACATCCCAATATCTTCATCAGCCACCTCATATCCTTTAATTTGGTCATAGGCCCATGTTCCATTCTGATAAAAAACAGCGGCACCTGTTGCGAATTCAGCAGCGGCATCATCACCTGTTTTACTGGAAAGCAGTGCAGGCTCAACCGTTGAATCTTGAATATACAAATCCCAAATTTGTTTATAATTATCAAGGTAAGTGCCTTTAATGGCATCTGTAGAAGAAATACCGTCTGCTTTATATTCATAATAGATTGGTATATTCGCCAAATGTGTTTTAAATCTCCAGTCAGAGGATGAGTCCATACCAGCAGAAGCAAAGGCACCCTCAACGTTCAATTCATCTTTTCTTGCTTGAATATCATCGGCTATTCTTTTTAAGTCATCAAAGCCTTTAATATCTTCTGCTGTATAACCTGCTTTTTGCAATATGTTTTTATTATAAATTAAGCCGTACGTTTCAATGACATAGGCGATACCAGCCACCTTATCGCCATCTTTTACGGTAAAACTATCACTCATGAGTTCTTTATGCACATCACTGCCGGCTAGATCATAAGTATAGTCTTTCCAATTTTGATAGCCTACCGGACCATTAATTTGGAATAAGGTAGGGGCCTCAGATTTTGCCATTTCAGCTTTTAAGGTAGATTCATATGTACCTGAAGCTGCTGTAACTACTGTTACAGGAACACCGGTTTCTTCTGTATATTTTCCAGCTAATTCTACCCACTGGTCGGCTTGTTCCGGTTTAAAGTTCAGATAATATACTGAACCAGTTTTCCCGTCAGTCGTTCCTGTTTCTTTTTCTTGAGCGGCAGACGAAGTTTTTTCCGGTGCCTTAGAGGAGTCTTTGCTTTCAGATGTAGGTGCAGATTCGCCGCAGGCTGCAAGCGACAGCACCATCGTCAGGGACAGTAAAACTGTAACTAATTTTTTCATTTCGCTTTCTCTCCTTTTTCATATTTTAATTTATCCTATATAAACCGTTTTTCGGTCTATAACAAAGTAAGAACGCTTTCTTCTTCTCCTAAAAAAGTTTCCAATACTGTAACCTGAGGTTCATCATGATGTTCAATTTGACGAAGCAGAAGCCGTACACTATCATCAGCCATTTGTTTTTGCGGCTGATGAAGACTACTTAAACTTGGAATAGAATATTTCACTAGAGGAATTCCGTCTATTCCAAGAACTGAAATATCATTGGGAATCGAAAACCCCATTTCATGCGCGGCACGCATAGCGCCTATTGCCATTAAATCTGACATACAAAA
>URPG01000272.1 GCA_900549675.1 uncultured Oscillospiraceae bacterium
AATTCTTTGGAAAATCAACTTTTCTTCTGGATTCTGAGTAGAGATAGCTGCTGCTTTTGTCATCACTTTTAAAGAAGCTGATTCTTCCAATGGAAATGACACATCAGTCAAGATTTTCTGTTTTTCTTCTCCCTTTTTACCGCATCCTGCTAAAGAAACCAGAGAAACACCTACTAATGCTATACAAATTAATTTTTGAATTTTTTTATTCTTCATTTTCAATCTTTTCCTCCACACATTTTTAACCTTTTACAGAGCCAACCATAACACCTTTATCAAAATATTTCTGAAAAAATGGATACATAAGCAATAATGGCAAACTTGACACTACAATAGTGGCATATTTTAATTGCTCTGCTATTTTTGACATTTCAGCCGCACTTTGAATATCTGCTACCATACCAGGATCTGGTGTGTTCTGAATCAAAATTGAGCGTAATACGAGCTGCAATGGTTGTAAAGATGCATCCTCCAGATATATCATTGCATCAAAATAACTATTCCACATTCCAACAAACTGCCATAAGAAAATAACAGCAATAATAGGTTTACATACCGGAAGCAATATTTTAAAGAAATGAATGACCTCTGAAGCACCGTCTACTGCTGAAGCCTCTCTTAGCTCTGTTGGCAATGACTGATAATAAGTCCGCACCAGAATGATATTCCACACATTTACTGCTCCTGGCAAAATCAATGCCCAAATTGTATCAATCATCCCCAAATTACTAATCAGCAAATAAGTCGGCATTAATCCTCCACCAAAAAACATGGTAATTAAATATACTGTATTAATAAATTTTCTTCCTACCAGTTCCTTTTTAGACAGCGGGTATGCTGCGAGCAATGTAATAAAAACAGAAAATGTCGCAAAAATCAAAGAGTAAATCAAAGAATTTAAAAATCCTCTCCAAATCATTTGATTATCAAACACTCTCTGATATCCACTTAAAGACCATTTAGAAAAATCAAAGGTAATTCCCTGGCTGTTTAAAACATTAGGATCCATAAAGGAGGCAATCACTACAAAAACCAATGGAATGATAATCAGTAAGACAAATAAACCTAATAACAGATATCCGCTGCCTAGCAAAATTTTATCTTTCATTGACAGCTTTGAAAACTTTCTATTCACTTACCACACCTCCTCCTATAATCCTTCGCCTTCGTTAAACTTTTTGACAATAGCATTCACTAAAACAAGCAAAATTACATTTATGACAGAATTAAACAATCCTACTGCTGTTGAAAAGCTATAATCTCCCATCTGTAAACCTAATTTATATACATATGTTGGAAGAATTTCAGATGCCGGAAGATTCATGGAGGTCTGTAATGCAAACGCTTTTTCAAAACCAAGGCTCATAATGTTTCCTGCCTGTAAGATAAACTGGATTACAATAATTGGTTTAATGGCCGGAATATCTACATTCATAACCTGCTGAAAAATATTTGCCCCATCCATAATTGCCGCTTCTGTTAATTCTGTACTCGCATTTGCTAATGCTGCAGTGTACATAATGGAAGCCCAGCCTGCACCCTGCCAGATTCCTGACGCAATATAAATAGTCCTGAAAGCCTCAGGCATTGTCATGAAATTAATAGATGTCCCTAACAGCTTATTTACTGGTCCTACAGGTGATAAGAAAATAAAAATCATACCACATAATACGATAACAGAAATAAAATTAGGCGCATACAGAATAAGCTGTATTTTCTTCTGAATCGCTTTTTTTCTAATACGGTTCAGTAATAATGCCAGTATAATCGGTACCGGGAATCCCCACAACAGCCCGTACACACTAACCTTTAACGTATTCACCAGATAGTTCATAAAATCCGGCGAAGAAAGGAATCTTTGAAAATGTTCAAGTCCAACCCATGCACTACCAAAAATCCCCTGCATGGGATTATAATCTTCAAAAGCAATCAAGATTCCACCCATAGGAATATACTTAAAAATAATCGTCAGCAAAAATGCGGGTAATGTGAATATCACATATAATTGCCAGTTCTGTCTTATGTATTTCCATTTACAATTACGCTTGGCCCGGCTTACTTTCTTTTGCATAGTATAAACATCTCCTCCTTTTACATTTGCACACTAAATTGTTTCTTTTGAATAATTTTTGTGCATAATCACTACTTGTTTTGGAATTCCAATTCATTTTGTAGTTGTATATTAACACATAGTCTTTCATGTGTCAATATATTTTGCACCTTTTATTTATGTATTTGCACATTTATTATATGTGCATTTGCACCTATATTTATATTTCAAAACATATCTTACACTTTGATTTATTTTTAAAGTTTACATTTGACACTTTTATTATTTTGGTTTATTATTCAAATATCACTATAAAGGAGACTATATATGAAAAAAAGAATTACCATTCAAGATATAGCAGACGCATTAGGATTATCCCGCAACACAATTTCAAAGGCTTTAAATGGTACTGGATGTGTTGCTTCAGATACAAAAGATTTAATATTCCAAAAAGCTACCGAATTAGGATATAAACAGTTCAGCCTGTTACAGGATGCAGAATATGAATGTGATAAAACAATTACAAACCGCGAGATTGCTTTATTCACAAAATCTGTTCCCGGTTCCCAGTATCTAAGCTCTACATTACTGGATTCTTTCCAAAAAAAAATCAGCGCTCTGGGTTACCGGCTAACTATTTATGTACTCCGTGACACCATAATTTCTTCCTGTTCTCTCCCTGAAAATTTTAATGCAGATTCCACAGATGCCATTTTAATTCTGGAGTTATTTGATGAAACATACACCAATTTCTTATGCAATCTTGAAACGCCAACTTTATTTGTAGATTCCTTTGCGAATCCCCAAAATAAAACCATTGCTTCTGATATCTTATATATGGAAAACAAAAGCAGCACTTATCATTTAATTACACACCTTTTAAACACAGGATGCAAAAAAATAGGTTATGTTGGGGATTATTTACATTGCCAGTCCTTTTTTGAAAGATGGTACGGATACAAAGAAGCAATGCACACAAATTCTTGCAGTAATTACAAAGACTTTTGCATTCTTGAGAATGACTCTTCGCCATATAATAATCCTTCCTGGCTGGCCTCTAAAATCCAGTCCCTAAAGGAATTGCCCGATGCATTCTTCTGTGCTAATGATTTCCTTGCAATATGTACAATAAAAGCGCTAAAATCATTGAATTACAAGCTACCAGATGATATAAAAGTTGCCGGCTTTGATGATTCTCCCGAATCACAAATTGTTGAACCTCAATTAACAACCATATCTATAAAAGGAAAGGATATGGGCTATATCGCAACAAATCTATTATTAAACAGAATCAAATATCCCGATTCCCCTTTCACTGTTACTTATACACACACAGATATTATTTACCGCGCTTCCACAAAAACTATACCTTAAACACGAAAATGCCTCTTGTCTAAAATCATTTGAACCAACAAAAAACATCAAAAGGATTTCTTG
>URPG01000273.1 GCA_900549675.1 uncultured Oscillospiraceae bacterium
ATGACAATTAAAGTCTTTACTTTATCGCATATCACAGGCCCCAAAGAATCATAAGGGATATGTTTATCATACCCACCGGCAATCAAAATTATTTTCTTTTCGTAAAGAGAGAGCGTGCCGGAAATGGTTCTGCTTGGACTGGTGGCAATAGAATCATTATAATATTTTACGCCGTCGACCTCCCGCACAAACTCTATCCGATGCTCCACGCCGGTAAATGTTTTGGCGATTTTTGTAATGTTCTCCAGCCGAACCTCACCCCAAACCGCACAAATAGCCGCCATATAATTTTCTATATTATGCACGCCCGGCAGAAAAATATCAGAAACAGACATAACTTTTTCTTTTTCCTGCCCGATATCTTTGTAAATTTCATCGTCCTGCACATACACACCATGCGCAAGACTTTGCTGACGGCTGAATAGCATGCATTCTCCTCTTACTTCTCCGGCAAAAGCGGCTGTCAACTCGTTATCTGCATTTAAAACCGTGCGGGAAAAAGCATTTTGATGCAAAAACACATTCTTCTTGGCCTCAATGTACTCCTGCATATCCTTGTGCCAATCTAAATGGTTGGGTGCCAGATTAGTGACTACAGCCACATCGGGCGAACGCCTCATGGAAATCAACTGAAAACTGGAAAGCTCTACTACAGCCACATGGTCTTTTTCAATGCTTTCAATTTCCGGCAAAAGCGGCTTACCGATATTACCACCCAAATGAACGGTCTTTCCTTCCGCACGCAAAAATTCAGCAATGATAGAAGTCGTCGTTGTTTTACCGTCACTGCCCGTTATTCCATAAATTTTACAGGGGCAAAGATCGAAAAAAACTTCCAGCTCACTAGTCACCATTTGTCCGTTGGCACTTGCCTGTTGAAGCTCAGGCAGGCTGAATTTCATCGCAGGAGTACGAAAAATAATATCCTCATTCAAATGTTCCAGATATTTTTCACCTAAAATTAAGTTTACCCCTAATTTTTTTAGAATTGCTCCCTGCTCTCCTAGTTCTTCAAATTCACGCTTATCTCGTACTGACACAATAGCACCTTTTTTCACAAATAATTCTGCCAGCGGCATATGACTTCTGCCTACTCCGCAGAGTGCAATTTTTTTGCCCTTTATCTGTTCAAAAAATGTTTCCTTATCCATATAAGGCGCCCCCATTATTTTTCATCGCTGTAACTATTATATAAATTGTAATAAATACCTTTTTTAGCCATTAATTCATTATGTGTTCCCTGCTCCTCTATTCCTTTGTCTGTCAAAACCAAAATCATGGTAGCATTTTTAATCGTGGTAAGTCTATGAGCAATCGTAAAGGTCGTTCTGCCCTTGGATAGTTCTTCCAATGATTGCTGTACTATTTTTTCACTTTCATTGTCAAGAGCACTGGTTGCTTCGTCCAGAATCATAATGGGAGGATTTTTCAAAAAGGCCCTCGCAATACTGATTCTTTGTTTTTGACCGCCGGAAAGCTTGACGCCCCTCTCCCCCACATAGGTATCATATCCACTCAAAAGTCCCATAATAAATTCATGAGCGCCCGCTTTTTTGGCCGCCTCAACCACTTCTGCACGGCTTGCACCGGGTTTGCCGTATTGAATATTTTCAAACACAGTACCGGAGAACAAATAGACATCCTGCTGAACAAAACCAATTTGTTCACGCAATGATTTCAACTGTACTTTACGAATATCCTGTCCGTCAATTAAAATGCGTCCGTCGCTGACATCATAAAATCGGGGAATCAAATTGCAAAGCGTAGTTTTTCCACCGCCCGAAGGTCCCACCAAGGCAACATTTTCACCTGCATTTACTTTTAAATTGATATCAGAAAGAACCTGTTTTCCATCGTCAGCATAGCTAAAGCTGACTTTTTCAAACGTAATTTCACCTTTTTTGAGTTCTAAAAGCTTAGCATCTTCTTCATCAAAAATATCTACATCGGCGTCCATGATTTGAAAGAATCTTTCAATACCTGTCATACCTCTTTGGAACTGTTCGGTAAACTGCACCAATTGACGAATCGAACTAATCAAAGTGCCAATATACATCATATATGCCACTAAATCGCCAGGTTGAATTTTGCGCTGAATCATAAAAATTGAGCCTACCACCAAAACCAAAAGGTTCATAATTCCGTCAAAAATACGGTTGGAGGCATCAAAGCCGCCCATATAATAGTAGCTTTTCTTTTTAATCTCATAAAATGCATCATTACCTTTTGCGAACTTTTCTTCTTCAATATGTTCATTGGCGAAGGATTTTACCACACGAACCCCCAATAGGCTGTCTTCCACCTGCGCATTGATTTCACCAATTTGCGCACGCTGTGCTCTAAATTGCTTGCGCATTTTTTTATTGAATATGTAAGCCGCCAAAAACATCAAAGGTACCACTGAAAAAACAATCAAGGTCAGTGGTACATTTAGTGAGCATAAGATAATAAAGGCACCAACCATTTTAATAGATGAAATAAAAATTTCTTCCGGACCGTGGTGTGCAAACTCTGTCACATCAAAAAGATCAGTGGTGATTCTGGACATAATCTTACCGACCTTGGCATTATCATAATATGAAAAAGACAGCTTTTGCAGATGTGCAAACAGTTCTGTTCGCATGGTTGTTTCCATTTTTGCACCCATGATGTGACCAATGGAGGCCATAAAAAAGTTTGCCCCTGCATCCACTAGGCGTAGAAATAAGTATAATACTCCAACCTTCAATACAATTTCAAGTGTCAATGCCGCCAAATCATTAATAGCCGTTTGGGTAATATAACGCACCAACATGGGTAAAACCAATTCACAAACTGTTGTAAGCGCAGCACAAAACAAATCAAAAAAAAGAATCCCTTTATATTTTTTATAATAAGGAACAAATCTTCTCAGATTTCCCTTTTTCCGAGTTTTCATTTTTACTTTTCTCCTCCTCACGCAAAAACCTCTTTTCAATTCTAAAATCTTATACAGCAATTTCAATACATTAGTCTATTTATTATCTCACAAAACACCTTGAGAATCAATAGCGCTCAAGGTCAAAAACTGCGCAAAATGAAAGAGACCGGATATACCGGTCCCTTTCATTCTTTTGGGGAGGAGTTGTATTGAAAACCGCGGTAAATCTTTACCGCTGTGACTTGTAATCTTTTGAACAATTAAATTATATCGTGCCATTGATATTCTGTCAACTTATTTTCTTGAAATCTATTTTTATTCCCTATTACGTCTTAAAATATATTCTTTGTTTTATTCCTATTGCACAAAACAAAAACAATTCTAATTGATATCAATTGTAATTTTATTGGCATAGTGTTACAATATGCTAACATAATATTTCTTAAAAATTTCTTTTATTACAAATTAAATTAAGAATGGTGAACTATGAATCTCAAAAAAAATGATATTATCCCTCTAACCATTACCGGAATGACAACCGAAGGCTCCGGAGTAGGACGATACGAGAATTTTCC
>URPG01000274.1 GCA_900549675.1 uncultured Oscillospiraceae bacterium
GAGCGTGAGAGAACCGGCAGATGATCCAAAGCTGCCGTTAAATTTTAAATCTTGCTCTAAAAAGAAATCTAATACAGCGGCAGAGAACATACTTCTTAGTGAGCCGCCTTCTAGAACCAGTGCTTTTCTCATATCGTAAAAAGGTCCTTTCTTCAAAATAGAAATATAGAGCGTATCTATATTTTACAGCATTTCTTTTTTCTTTTCAACCTGTAGCTTCACAATAGAGATTAGACTGCTGAAAAAATAAACACAGGGAAGGATGCATTGTAGAATTGAGTTAGCAAACAAAACACAATCCCTAAAGTGCATCATTCCTGTATGAAGAGTGCAACACAGGATATAAAGAATCAGCAATCCTTAATAAAATATATAAATAATATGGAGTAAGATGTGACGTATGGAGCAAAGACGTTTTACAATACGCATCATGTATGGCGCATTATAAACTTTATAGAATAATTATCAAAAAAAGAAGACACCAAAGAGGTATCTTCTTTTTTTCAATAACCGTGGTTCTAGTGATAAAATTAAGACAAAGATTCGTATAATTCTATTATTTGCTCTAACGAGGTTTCTTTTGGATTACCGGGGAAACAAGCATCAGCAAAAGCGCTTTCTGCTAAGAATTGAATATCCTCTGTTTTTACAATTTCTTTTAAATCAGCGGGAATACCAACATCTTGTCCTAATTTGGCTACCGCGTCGACAGCAGCTTTGCGATATTCTTCCTGCGTCATATTTTCAACACCAACAACACCCATCGCACGGGCAATATGTTTATACTTTTCGCCTGTTGCATCTGCATTAAATTCCATTACACGAGGCAAAAGAATGGCGTTGGCAACGCCGTGAGGAGTGTCGTATAGAGCACCCAGCGGGTGTGCCATACTATGAACCAACCCCAACCCAACATTGGAAAATCCCATACCGGCAATATATTGGCCCAATGCCATTTCCTCTCTGCCAGCCGGGTCATTTTCAACAGCTTTACGCAAATTTGCGGCAATAATTTCAATGGCTTTTAGGTGGAACATATCGGTCATTTCCCAAGCCCCCTTTGTGATGTAGCCTTCAATAGCGTGAGTCAAGGCATCCATACCTGTGGCGGCTGTCAATGATTTTGGCATAGAGGACATCATATCGGGATCTACAATGGCAATATCAGGAATATCATGTACGTCTACACAAACAAATTTGCGGCGGTTTTCTTCATCTGTAATTACATAGTTTATGGTGACTTCTGCCGCAGTACCGGCTGTTGTGGGAACAGCAATGGTAAATACGCATTTATTCTTTGTTTCAGCTACACCCTCTAAGCTTTTTACGTCGGAGAATTCCGGATTGGTAATAATAACACCAATTGCTTTTGCGGTATCAATGGCACTGCCACCGCCAACGGCAATAATATAATCAGCATTTGCATTATGAAAAGCTTTTACACCGTTTTGTACATTTTGAATGGTTGGGTTTGCCTTCACATCCGAATAAATTTCATAATCCAAATCAGCGGATTTAAGCACCTTTTCTACTTTTTCAACAACTCCAAATTGAATTAAATCGGGATCAGTACAGAGAAAAGCTTTTTTAAAACCGTGGGATTTTACTTCAGGCGCAATTTGCTCAATCGCTCCTTTTCCGTGATGTGAGATTCCGTTCAGTACGATTCTGTTAGACATAATAATAGACCTCCTTTAATTTTCATATAAGGTTGATAAAACCTCTTTCATGATATTTTTTGATACATCTGTCCTATTTTAAGACTGTTAGCAAATAAGCTTAAAACAAAATAAAAATTAATCATAAAATAGTACAATTTCATTATAAAGTATAGAACATAGTCAAGTCAACCAATTTAATTTTACTTTCTGCATTGGACTTTACTTTGGCATACTTTTACTTGAAAAAGAGTGGATTTTAGAGTATACTGTATAATTATTAGATAATGCAGGAGGGGTAGAGGATTGAATCTGAAAAAATGGAAAGTTGCTGAATTGAACAAGAAGAGGGCAGCAGCAATAGCAGAGCGATTTTCCATCCCTGAGTTTCTCGCCATGCTTTTGGATATCAGAGGCTTTGTCACAGAGGAAGCCATTCAGGATATTTTTTCATCTGAATATATACTTTCAGATCCATTTTTGATAAAAGATATGGATAAGGCCGCCGAACGTATTCATATGGCGATTGACGGATTTGAAAAGATTGCGGTTTATGGAGATTATGATGCTGACGGTGTAACGGCAACGGCAATTCTCTTTACATATCTGGAAACAGTGGGAGCCGATGTAATTTATTATATTCCTCAGCGTGACTCCGAAGGATACGGCATGAATAAAGAGGCGATTCGTTCATTGCATGATTTAGGCGTGCAATTAATTGTTACCGTAGATAATGGAATTGCTAGTGTAGAAGAAGTTGACCTTGCCAATACGTTGGGAATGGAAGTAATTATTACAGATCACCACCGCCAACAGGATGTACTGCCCAATGCGTTTGCTGTAGTAAATCCACACCGGCATGATTGCCAATCGCCTTTTAAGGAATTATGCGGTGCGGGCTTGGTGCTGAAATTGTTAATTGCCTTAGAAGACGGTGATGTCGATATGGTGCTTGCGGAGTATGCTGACTTGGCAGCACTTGGTACCATTGCAGATGTTATGCCGCTTGTGGGAGAAAACCGAACGATTGTGAAAGCTGGTTTAGAGGTCATGAGCAATGGGGGAAGAGCAGGTGTAGATGCTCTTTTGCGGCAAAGCGGATGCTTGGAACGCGAATTAACCGCCAAAACCTTGTCTTTTACAGTTATCCCCCGTATCAATGCAACCGGAAGAATGAGCAGTTCTGAAAAAGCAGTTAAATTGCTTACTTGCGAATATGAAGAGGAAGCTGAAATTTTAGCAGCTGATATTTGTGAACAAAATGTATCCAGGCGTAATATAGAAGCAGATATTGTGAAAGAAGCGATGGAGCAGATTCAATCCAATGTCGATTTAGCAATGGACAGGGTGCTTGTGGTAGCCGGTGACCATTGGCATGCCGGCATTATAGGGATTGTTGCCTCAAAAATAACAGAGCGTTTTGGCAAGCCGTGCCTTGTGATTTCAAAGCAGGGAGATTTTGCCAAAGGCAGCGGACGAAGTGTAGAGGGTTTTTCACTTTTCGACGCGATACATTCTTGTGCGGATTTATTTGAGAAATTCGGCGGACACCCCATGGCAGTGGGACTTACGATAAAAACCGAAAATATAGAGCGGCTGCGAATAAAAGTGAATCATTATGCCCAAAATTCCTTTGATGTTATGCCTGCTTTCACAGTACATTTGGATTGCAAGCTGAATCCGGCTTTTATTAATGTGCAAATGCCGGAACAGTTAAAAATGCTTGAGCCTTTCGGCACGGAAAATCCGGAGCCTGTTTTTGGACTTTACCGAATG
>URPG01000275.1 GCA_900549675.1 uncultured Oscillospiraceae bacterium
AAAAAATTTTTATACCAACCCAAGAGAAGATGCGTTGATTTTAACAAAACGATTTTAGATAGGCAGGCTTTATCATGTATATTTTAGGAATTGAATCTTCTTGTGATGAAACAGCCGCTTCTGTGGTGGAAGACGGTCGTAAAGTGCTCTCCAATGTAGTGGCATCACAAATAGAAGAACACAAATTATATGGTGGGGTGGTTCCTGAAATTGCCTCTCGCCGTCACAGTGAAGTAATCTCACAGGTTGTCGAAAAGGCTTTACAAGACAGCCGGCTGTCTTTAGAGCAAATTGACGCTATCGCCGTAACGTATGCCCCCGGTTTGATTGGCGCCCTTTTAGTTGGGGTCAATTTTGCAAAAGGGCTTGCCATGAGCGCTAATAAACCTTTGATTGCCGTACATCATTTAAGAGGTCATATTGCCTCAAATTACATCAGTCACTCCGGTTTAGAACCGGAATTTTTGTGTTTGGTGGTATCCGGCGGACACAGTCATATTATTAAGGTGAATGATTATACCCAATTGACCGTTATTGCAAAGACAAGAGATGATGCGGCCGGTGAAGCCTTTGACAAAGCGGCACGATGTATGGGGATGTCTTATCCCGGCGGTGTAGAGTTGGATAAAATAGCAGAGCAGGGTGATGAAAATGCATTTTCATTCCCTAGACCCAAAATTGATGGAGCTCCGCTTGATTTCAGCTTTTCCGGGCTAAAGACATCGGTTATCAATTTATTGCACAAGGCCAGCCAAAAAAACGAAGTTATGCCTGTTCCTGATTTAGCAGCCTCTTATCGGAAAGCAGTTGTCGAGTATCTGACCGATCATTTTATGCATGCGGCCCAAATGACAAACAGCGATAAGCTTGTGGTGGCCGGTGGTGTATCGGCAAATCGTCTGCTTAGACGCCGGTTACAGCTATTGGCACAGCAAAACGGTAAGAAACTATATATCCCTGAACTGAAATATTGCGGCGATAATGCCGCTATGATTGCGGCACAGGGCTATTATGAATTTTTACAGGGAAATGTGGCAGACATGAGTTTAAATGCTTGTGCGCAACGGGATATTTCTATCTGAAAATAATAAAAATATCCAAGAAACACCACATGGCAATGGGGTACACCGCCTGGCTATGTTATCAAAAATAAGTAGTCTGTATCCTTTGACAATGGGGAGTGTTGTTATGTTTAAGAACTTAAAAGCAGAAATAGATGCCATCATGGAGCGTGACCCTGCGGCGCGTTCAAGGGCAGAAGTATATTTTCTTTATTCCGGCTTTAAGGCAGTGCGTTCTTATCGATTGGCGAATTGGTTTTATCGCCGCGGACATAAATTTATAGCAAGATGGATCTCGCAAAGAGCAAGAAAAAAGACTGGCGTAGAGATTCATCCGGGAGCAACGATTGGAAAAGGTCTTTTTATTGACCATGGAATGGGTGTGGTCATCGGTGAAACCACAGAGATTGGCGATAACTGTACGATTTATCAGAATGTGACATTAGGAGGAACTGGTAAAGATTGTGGTAAACGCCATCCTACTATTGGCAATAACGTGTTAATCGGTTCGGGTGCTAAGGTGTTGGGACCGTTTAAAGTAGGCGATAATGCCAGAATTGCCGCAGGGGCTGTTGTTTTGGACGAAGTTCCTGAAAATGCCACTGCCGTGGGTGTTCCTGCTAAAATTGTACGCTTAAACGGTGAAAAAACACAAAACAAGATGTTGGATCAAATTCACATTACAGACCCTGTTTCTGTAGAATTGAATAATCTAAAACAAGAAATTGTAAGTTTAAAGAAATTTCAGCAAGAATTTGAGAATAAAAGATTGAACCAAGAAAATAAAGGGTAATATATTTTATAGAGGCAAAGAAGAAAGGATATGCACAGATATGAAAATTTACAACTCTCTTACCAGACAAAAGGATGAGTTTGTTCCGATTACACCGAATGAAGTGAAAATTTATGTTTGCGGTCCTACTGTATACAATTTTATGCATATAGGAAACGCAAGACCTATCTGTGTTTTTGATACTTTACGCCGCTATTTGTCTTTTAGAGGCATGAAAGTTACCTATGCGCAAAATTTTACGGATATAGATGATAAAATTATTAATCGGGCAAAAGAAGAGGGAACAGACTATTTAACTGTTTCTCAGCGTTATATGGAAGAATATTTTATTGATGCCCATGGATTAAATGTGAAAGATGCGGATATTCATCCGAAAGCAACAGAGAATATAGATGAAATTATCCATATCGTACAAGATTTAATTCAAAAAGATTATGCTTATGTTGCAGAAAATGGCGATGTCTATTTTAATACAGCAAAAGATGAAAATTATGGAAAACTTTCTCACCAACCGCTCGAAGACCTTAGAGCAGGGGCCAGAATTGCCACAGGTGAATTGAAAAAAGACCCTATGGATTTTGCCGTATGGAAGGCTGCCAAAGAAGGAGAACCTTACTGGGAAGCTCCTTGGGGCAAAGGACGACCCGGTTGGCATATTGAGTGTTCTGCCATGGTTCGACGTTATTTGGGCAATACAATTGATATTCATGGTGGCGGACAGGATTTAATTTTTCCCCACCATGAAAATGAAGTTGCGCAGAGCGAGTGCTGCAATGATGCGCAATTGGCCAATTATTGGATGCACAACGGGCATGTGAATATTGACAATCGGAAGATGAGTAAATCCTTGGGGAACTTTTTTACTGTTCGTGAAGTGGCCGAAAAATTTGGCTACGAACCGATTCGTTATTTGATGGTTTCTGCGCATTATCGTTCTCCCATGAATTACAGCATTGAAACGATTGAGCAGGCCATTGCTTCTCTGGAAAGACTTTATAATTGCCGAAACAATTTAATGTTTTTATTTGATAAGGCGGAATCCGGAATAAAAGATAACGAAGAAGAAATTCAGAATAATCTTCTGACCTATAAAGAAAAATTTATTCATGCAATGGATGATGATTTAAACACTGCCGATGCGGTTTCTGCTGTATTTGAATTGGCAAGAGAAATCAATACAAAAATTAATGTGAGCACCAATCCCTCAAAAGAATTGTGCCAATTTGCTCTAGATTTGTTTACAGATCTAACCGACGTATTAGGAATTCTTTATCAAAAGGAGGATTCAGAACTTGACCGTGAAATTGAAGAGTTAATTCAAAAACGCAATGAGGCTAGACGAAATAAAGACTGGGCAACAGCAGATAAAATCCGAGATGAGTTGACTAGACGTAATATTGTGCTGGAGGATACGCCTAGCGGTGTAAAGTGGAAAAGACAATGAAGATGTGACGATGTAAAGCTTTGTTGCTTTACTATTGTCGAACGTTTTTCAAACATAAGTGTAAAGGTGTAAAAAATGGCGTTTAGCATAACAGAACTCCCTAAAAAATATAAAAAAGACTTTAGATT
>URPG01000276.1 GCA_900549675.1 uncultured Oscillospiraceae bacterium
AGAATGTTTAAACGAATTCTAGCATTGGCAGTAGCTTCAATGACCTGCTTAACCATGATGGCGTCCTGTACGGCAGAAACACCCGGCAGCAGCGAAAGCAGCGGAAATACGAGTGAAGGTGACAGCAGTACCAGCGTAAAAGAGGAGTCGCAGGAAGAAACATCGAAAACAAAATTATCTTTTTGGACTTTTCAGGATTCTCATCAATCATTTATGAAAAAAATGGCTGAAGAATGGAATAAGGATAATCCGGATCGGCAAATTGATTTAGAAGTGGGAGTTTATTCCTATGATGACAACCATAATAATTTGCTAATTGCGCTGCAATCACAAAAAGGAGCTCCCGATATCGTAGACATTGAAATAGGCAGGTTTGCCAACTATTTAAAAGGGACACCTCAATTGGTTCCTATGAATGAAAAACTGGAGCCTCTCAAAGATAAACTGATTATGTCCCGGTTTGAAAATTACGCTAAAGACGGTAATTATTATGGAATGGACTACCATGTTGGTATCCCGGTTATCTATTATAACACTGAAATCATAGATGCAGCGGGCGTAAATATTGATGAAATAAAAACATGGGATCAATACATAGAAGCCGGTAAAACAGTGGTGGAAAAAACAGGTAAGCCAATGACGACTCTAGAAATTCAAGAACATTGGAGTTACTATCCTTTGGTGACTCAAAAGAAATCTGATTGGCTGGATGCTGAGGGCAATGTTATTTTGGATAATAAAGAAAACGAAGAAGTCCTTCAGATGCTTTACGATATGATGTATACCGATGAAATTGCAGTGGCAGCCCCGGGCGGTTTTCATCATGCAGAAGAATATTATGCTTTTATGAATGACGGCGGTGCCGCATCAGTATGGATGCCGCAATGGTATATGAATCGTTTTACAGATTATATGGAAGATCTCAAAGGTAAAATTGCAGTACGCCCCATGCCCAGATTTACAGAAGATGGACCGTATGGTGCCGGTATGGGCGGCACAGGCACAGCTGTGACGAACCAATGCCAGGAGCAGGATTTGGCCCTTGATTTCTTGATTTATGCAAAATTGTCGGATAAGGGCGCTGTTGCAACCTGGACCGACCTTGGATTTGATCCTTTGCGTTGGGACGTTTGGACACTTCCCGAGATGAAAACAACCAGTAAATTTACAGAATACTATGGTGACGGCGTGTTTGATATGCTTGTTACGTTAAAAGACAGCCTGCACGCAATTAACATAGGTGAAAAATTCCCAAATGCACAAACAGTAGTGCAGTCATCGGTAGTGTTTAAGGTATTGTCTGAAAAAAGTATGACACCGGCAGAGGCATTAAAGGCCGCGGCTGAAGAGTTAAAGGCACAATAAAAGTAATAAGAATGGGACCCGCTGTAAGCGGTTAATCTTACGGCGGGTTTTCATTTAATAAAGGCATAAAGTACCAATAGTTAAATTTAAATAAAGTAGGAGGTGCTTATATGCACGCAAAGAACAAAAACATTTTTCATAAAACAATTTTATCTCCCAAAATGGCTCCGTATATTTTGGTCTTGCCCTTTTTAATTTCATTTTTTATGTTTTTTATTTATCCGCTGTTATCAACGATACAAATGAGTTTTCAAGATATTAATGGGTTTAATGATGTTCGTTACAATGGGATTAATAATTATAAGGCACTCTTAAATGAAAGATTCTGCCATTAGAGTAACACTGACCTATACTTTTTGGACAATTGCTGTTTTGGTTCCTGTTCCGTTGGTGTTGTCAGTGCTGTTGGACCGCGGGAGGAAAATTGGAAGCGGATTTTTTAAATCAATTTATTTTATTCCTCAATTGACATCTGTAATTGTAGCGGGTATATTTTTTCGTTTTGCTTTCAGTGACTCACCAAGTGCTTTAATGAACACCGTTGTAGGTCTTTTTGGGGTTGATCCTGTTCCGTGGCTGAAAGAAAAAATGCCCACCATGGTAACCTTGGTCGTGCTATGCGTATGGCGTTGGTTTGGGGTTAATCAGATTTACTTTATGTCGGCATTGCAGGGAATTCCAACAGAGCTATATGAAGCCGCGTCTATTGACGGTGCCGGAGAATGGAAAAAATTTTGGCATGTAACCATACCAAGCTTAAAACCGACAATTGTGTATGTGATTACCATCAGTGTTTACGGCGGATTTGCGATGTTTTCAGAATCTTATGCTTTATTTGGTACGGCAAGAACACCGGGAGAGATTGGTTCCACCATGGTGGGCTACATATATCAGCAGGCCTTTGTTGAGGCTAGAATGGGCTATGGTGCCGCTGCCGGAATGGTTTTGTTAGGATTGGTTTTGTTTATTAATATTGTTCAACTGAAATTTTTCGGAGCATTTCGTAAAGATGATGATTAACAAATTGCCAATCACGAAATATTCTGAATGATATAAAGGAGTTTTGCTGCCATGAAGCATACAAGCGCAATACCAGTAGGGCACGTGAAAAAGGCGAAAAAGAAAAAAATAAGTTCGGCAATTATTTTACTGATATTGATTCTTTTTGCTGTTTTTGCGTTGGTACCTTTTTATTTCCTGATTATTTCCTCTCTTAAACCTGGGAAAGAAATGATTCGCTACGGAATTAGTTTTAATCCTCATTTTGAAAAATTTACATTGGATATGTATAAGCTTTTGTTTGATTTTGAAAATGTACAGTATTTTACCTGGTATAAGAATAGCTTACTTTATACCGGCGTACAAACTATTTTGGGGTTAATATTAACCTCTATGGTGGGTTACAGCTTAGGAATTTATAAGTTTAAAGGCGGCAACATTATTTTTGTACTGGTACTTTTAGTCATGATGATTCCCTTAGAAATCATGATGATTCCGCTTTACAAAGAAATGCTGACACTGAATTTCTTTGATAATATCTGGGGTGTTACCTTACCGTTTGTTGTTTTTCCATCTGCCGTTTTTTTCTTCAGACAATATTGTTCGGGATTGCCAAAGGAATTGATGGATGCGGGAAGAATGGACGGTTTAACAGAATATGGGATTTTTGCACGTATTATGGTGCCGCTGATGAAACCGGCCTTTGGTGCAATGGCAATTTTGATTTCTATGAACAGCTGGAATTCGATTGTGTGGCCAATGGTTGTGTTGAGAAGCAGCGAAAAACTGACGATACCAATTGGTTTGTCAACATTGATTACACCTTATGGAAATAACTATGATATGCTTATGCCAGGAGCAGTTTTAGCCGTTATCCCTATTATTGTGGTTTTTGTCATGAACCAAAAGGCATTTATCTCCGGATTGACAGCGGGAGGCATAAAAGGCTGATTTTTACCGAAAACCTTCTTTGTATAGATTTTTCAATATTCTTAGTATGATTTATATGACCTTTTTTGGCAATATAATTGTGATGG
>URPG01000277.1 GCA_900549675.1 uncultured Oscillospiraceae bacterium
GAAGAAGACTGCGGCAATTCATCAATCGCTCTTTCCCGTTGCGAACCATCAGGAATATTGGGGATAACCACCGTATCCATAAACTTTTTAATAAAGGTCGATTTACCCGTTCTGACAGGACCGACAACACCGATATAAATTTCACCGTTGGTTCTTTTTTCTATATCTCTGTATACATTGAATTCTTCCATACAAACTCTTTCCTTTCAACCTTTTTATTTTGCGGCTGCCTTATCGATTACAGATGATAATCGGCCCTGCTTTGCTGACTTTGTCTTCACTGAGATTATTTTGGACACGAATATCTGAGATTAAAGCACGATGAGATTTAGCAATATCCCAAAGCTCTTCTCCCTCATACGCGTAATAAATTAAAAGCTTGGAATCTTTCTGTTCCGCCTCTGCCTCTTCATCCACTTCCGCTGAAAGCAGCTGCCTGCTGGTGAAGCGTGAATAAAGAAGGGCATTCACCGAGGTTTCCACCGCAATTTCCACTGTGTTTTTATCTATAATTCTGTATTCCCATATTTCTGTACGTGCCTTGCTGTCACATTTTTTAACGCGTTCATCCGCTAAATCAGAATTATGATTAAAATCAAAGGATTTTTCTGTATACATAATTTTGTTTTGATCATTGGCATACAGCATACAAATGTCATATTTCACTCTATGATTGATTTTACCTTTGTCACAATATGAACTTGTATCTGCGCCCTCAACCCAAATATCAATAATCTTTTGAATCTCTTCTCCATTGATATTCAGTGTACATTTATTTTTAAGGGTTTCATCACTTATGCCGTAAATCTGCAAAAAATTGCTTTGTGTATAATTCAGCTCTGCCGGCTGATTGACCGAATAAGCATCATCAATCACATCCACCTCGTAAGGTTTATAGATAAATCCAACAATAAACACTCTGGCAAAAACATCAACACCTGTATTTTCACCCACGTTATCCTCTTTGGGCTGAATACTGCTTTCACCACAGATAATATTGATGTCACAAATACAATTTTCATCCAGTCCGCTGCATTCAATGCTTTGTTCAAAATCAATGCTGGCGCTCATTTTTTCCGGAGTTATCCCATCTACAAAGCTGTTATACAAAAAGGATAAATCAACGGCTCCACTCACATTTAAACGACCTTCGTTGGGAGAAACATCTGTTAACCTGACTGAAATATCTCTGCGTACGATATTTTCTATTGGAGGTTTTCCGCTTTTTAGAGGGACAAAATCTTCAAATGCGAATTGATGCCCCACTGCATTTACAGCTTTAGAGGCTTCAATGGTTTGCGTTCTCTTTTCAATGTTTTTATCTTCTAATCCAACCGTCAAGAGATTTTGTTTCTGCACCACAGCATAAACTTTTAAATTCAAAGTAATGTGCAGGTCTACTTTTCGGGCGCTTACTGCACGGCAGGTCATGTGCTGTACCGAAGCTTTAACACACGCAACCACGTGTTCGCCAGCGCTTTTTGTTGCAATTGTTGCTGTAAAGGGTTTTGTAAAATCACAGCATTTAATGCCTTCCCCTCTTGAATCCAAATACATGATACGAATATCACACACACCATCGCAAACAATACTGTCTGCTTCTGCCGCATACGATGAGATTTCAGGTGTTACTCTGCATTTTAATATTCTCTGTACGTCAGCACAATAATCCGGCAGATTGTAATCCGTATCCAATGGGACTTCATGGTTTCCATCTAAAATTGCATCAAAAAAATCATAAGGCTCTGTTTTTGTTTTTGCCAGCATATAAAATCCTCTCCTTTTTCTTTCTTATCAATATCTATGCTGTAAATTTTAAAATATTCAAAAAAAAGCCGTTTGGCCACAAACCAAACAGCTTTTTTCTATATAGAAGTCCCATTATTCTGTGATTTTTTTTATACCGAAAATTCTCCTCAAAACAACGCCCATAAACCCTTTGCTTTTATCAACGATAACTACCTTCATACCCTTCACCTATGTCCTTTCTCGTTGTGTTAGAAAGATATACTCCGGCTTAACACCCGCACCGCATAAGGCTAAATCCCATGGAAACTAAAATAACTGCCGCAATGAAAAGAGTTAATCCGGCTGGGCAAAAGGCTGATATTGTCATGCCAAGGCCAAAGCAAATCGTACACAAATATCTTGTTCTACGATTTTTAAAACATGAAAAATCAAACTTATTCTTGCCCATTTTGCCACCTATCTTTCTTTCACTATGTTTTGCTCTATTATATACAATCACAGAAAATAATGTTCCTAACACATTTCTTAACTTAAATACAGAAATCACCTGTTTAAAAAAGTCTGCTGAAAATTCAATAGAAATCTCAGCAGACTTTTTTTAATAAATAGAATATTCTAACTTAAAATAAAAACAAATCAGATAGGATAGAGACCCTAACAGGATTATCGCCTAAAAAGAGAATATCTCTACTTTGTTTTTATGATATTAACATAATTAAGGCAGTTCCGCTATGTACCACAACTTTAGCAGTATCTTCTGTAATTTCGTTGCTGACACCCATAAGAGTTCCCCCGCAGGAAAGCGTCTGAGCCGTTAACGGGTATTTCACGCCATAATAAGTCACATTACAATTTGAACCCGCAAAAGGAAACACCGAAAGCGTATGCCCTTTTGACTGGGTAATGGTCAAACGACTATTTTTCACCACGATGATTTTTGTTTTTTCATCCGCAATTACGCCCATCGCGCCGCAATCGGTGATATATTTTAAAACCTCCAGATTGGCATACGAATGGTCGAATCGGGAGCCCCCCAAACAGCCGATTAAGACAAAATCGTTGAATCCGGCACCTAAAGCCTTGGTGACAGCATACATTGTATCGGTAACATCCTTATCGACAGGAAGAGTGATTTTTCGCACGGAATCCGGCAAAATTTCTTTGGCTGAATCAAAATCACCTACAACTAAATCAGGAGTTATTTTAAATTTTACGGCGGTATCGTAACCGCCGTCTGCACAGATGACAAAATAGTCGTTAGGATTAAATTCCCGAAAAACTTTTGCACTGCGAAAAGGAACCGCACCGATTATCATACATTTTTGTTTTTTTACCATGGCTTATTGTCCTTAATCTCCTGATAAATTGCTTTATAACTTTGATGTCTGGACGGACTGATATAGCCCTCCTGTACTGCTTGTATCACCGCACAGCCTTTTTCACAGGTATGCGAACAAGAGGTAAACTTGCAGTGACCAAAATAGTCTGCAAATTCACGAAATCCATGAAATAAATCTTCAAAATCTGTCAATTGGTATTTAGCGACATCAAACGTGGAAAATCCGGGAGTATCTGCTACATAGCTGCCCTGCCCTATTTTATATAATTCTACCTGCCGTGTCGTATGCCGCCCACGTCCCAACTTTT
>URPG01000278.1 GCA_900549675.1 uncultured Oscillospiraceae bacterium
CTGCACCCAATGCTAAGGCGGGTAAAGAGTCTGTAACCAAGTTTACCCAAAGAAGTTGAATTGCTACCAAAGGCGTTGGAATCCGCATTAAAAACGATAGAAAAATTAATAAAATTTCTCCTATATTGCAAGAAATCAAAAAATGAATCGTCTTGCGAATATTTTTATATATTCCTCTCCCCTCTTTTACAGCACTGACTATTGTAGAAAAATCATCATCTGTTAAAATCATATCAGCGGCAGATTTTGCTACCTCTGTACCGTTTTTACCCATAGCACAGCCAATATCAGCAACCTTTAGTGCAGGAGCGTCATTTACACCATCTCCCGTCATTGCCACCACCATGCCTCGTTTTTGGAAAGCTTTTACGATTTTAACCTTATGCTCGGGAGAAACACGTGCAAATATTTGATAATTAAAAATTTGGCTCGCCAATTCTTCATCTGTTTTCTTGTCAAGTTCTGCACCCGTTATAATATCGTTTTTCTCTCCGGCAATTCCCAATCTTTTCCCGATTGCCAACGCTGTGACTGCATGATCTCCGGTAATCATCACAGGGATTATCCCTGCTTTTTTACAGGTTGCCACCGCCTGTTTTACTCCTTTTCTGGGTGGGTCCTCCATACCGATTAAACCTGAAAAAATCAAATTACTTTCTGTTTCAGAATCTTTAGATGAAAGTTCTTGAATCTCTTTATAAGATACTGCCAAAACTCGCAATGCGCGCGAAGCTAAATGTTCATTCTCTTTCAGAATTTTACGTTTGATTTCAGGTGTCAAGGAAATAACCTGCCCATTTTCTCGATAGAATTTACATTTATCCAAAAGGATATCAGGCGCACCTTTAGCAATTACACGATAACCAGAACTTGTTCTGTGAACTGTGGTCATCATTTTCCGAGTAGATGTAAAAGGGATTTCTCCTACTCTTGGAAATTCTTTCTCAAGCATTTTTTTATTGGTCTGACAGGCATGTAACAAGGCCGTTTCTGTGGGGTCACCTGAAACCTTACCGGATATTACTTCGGAATTGTTGCAAAGGGAAGACAATTCTAAGGCAAATTGCGAGGCAGGATGTTTTAAATCCAACTCTCCTGATACAGCTGAAAAACGAGTAACGGTCATTCTGTTTTGTGTTAAGGTCCCAGTTTTATCCGAACAAATAACTTGTGTGCTACCAAGCGTTTCCACAGCAGGCATATGCCGCACAATAGCCTTTCTCTGTGCCATGGTTTTTACACCTATCGCCAAAACAATTGTAACTACCGCAGGGAGGCCTTCCGGGATAGCGGCAACCGCCAAACTGATAGAAATCATAAACATATCAAAAGCATCTGTCTTTTGCAAAAGGCCTAATACAAAAATAAAAGCGCAAATCAATAAGACACCCAATCCTAAAAATTTGCCGACGGTTGCTGATTTTGTTTGTAAAGGGGTATCCGGTGAATCTTCATTTTCCAACATTTGAGCAATATTTCCCATGGCCGTATTCATCCCGGTTGCTGTTACAATCCCAACTGCATAGCCAGAGGCAATACCGGTGGAGGCATACAGCATATTTTTTCTTTCTGCAAGCGGTGCATTTTTACTGCATATTGCCGACCAATCTTTATCTACCGGAACAGATTCACCGGTTAATGCAGACTCTTCAGCTTTTAGGTCAATACTATTGGTTAAACGAATATCTGCGGGCACCAAATCTCCGGTACGCAGAATTACCAAATCGCCTGGAACAACGTCTACGCTATCAATAACTTCTTTTTTTTCATTGCGGATTACCGTGGTATGTGGCGACGACATTTTTTTTAAAGCTTCAATTGCCTGATCTGCTTTAATTTCTTGAATTGTTCCAATAACCGCATTAGCAATTACAATAATTAAAATAATAATCGAGTCTATATATTCATTACTCTTTTGGACAATTGACGTCAAAAAAGAAATCGCAGCAGCTCCCAATAAAATTAAAATCATAAAATCTTTAAATTGATTGAGAAATCTTATGATGAAATTAGTTCGATTTTTTTTGATTAATTCATTTTTCCCAAATTGATTGGTCTTTTTCAGAATTTGGCTACGAGTTAATCCTTTCTTTAAATCAGTTTGCAAGATGTTTGCCGCATCTTGTGATGACATACTATGAAAATTCATTCTTGTATCCCCCTTTACAGCAATTAATATTCGGAATGTACAAGAATTATGCTCGTCTAGGAAGAGAAAAAGACTACCCAAAATCAAAAGGTAGTCTTTTTGCTTAAAGAAATTTTTCCATAATATAATCGTCCATTACATAATGATTTCCAATATCTGTTCCCACACTATCCGATACGGTGAAGCCATAATGTTCATAGACCTTTTGTGCATGGTGATTGTTCTTATTTACAGTTAGCCAAATTCGTTTCAGATTGTTTTTTTGGGCAATATCTTCAAGAAAAAGAAACGCTTTTTTTGTGATGCCCTTCCCTTGACTTTCAGGGAGCAGATAAATTTTACTTAAAAATAATTCTTCGTCTTTTTTAGAATGAGGTACTATCGCCATATACCCACAAACGTTTGAATTTTGTAGCAGAAAATAATATTGATATCCCTGCTCATTGATTTGATTTGCAATTGCTTTTTTAGATTGAATTTCTTCAAGCATATATTCTATTTGGTCATTAGATAATATAGATGAATAAGTGTCCTTCCAAATCGCCTTGGCTAAATCGGCAACTGTTTCTATTTGAGTATTTTGTGTAATAGTTTTAAAATGTATAGGTTTCATATTAAGTCTCAATTTCTGTATAATTTCCTAAAAAAGAAAAACGAGGAAGTTCATCAGAAAGGGAACAAATCAGTTGAAATGTATTTTTATTATGCATATTCCCAGTAAAATCCAGATAAAAGTCGTATTCAAATTTCTTTTCAGGAATTGGACGGGATTCTATTTTTGTCAGGTTTAAATTTTGCATGGAAAATTGTGATAAAATTCCAGAAATACTGCCGGGTGAATGAGGTGCCGAAAAACATAGACTAATTTTATGCGCAGTTTCCGGCCAATAAGGCTTACGAGAAATTACCACAAAACGGGTTGTATTATGAGCAGAATTTTGGATATTTTCCGCTAAAATCGAAAGTCCATATTTTATAGCTGCCTGTTTTGAACAAATTGCAGCCATAGACTCCTCTTTTTGTTTTGCTATATATTGAGCGGCACCCGCCGTATTTAAAAAAGATTGTGTTGCAAGCTTTTCCCGGGTAATAAAAGCCGAGCATTGTGCTAAAGCTTGCGGATGAGAAATCACTTTTTTAATATGGGTATTTTTGTTTTTTGCAGCCAAACAATGCCTTACAGTGATTTGTGCTGCCCCTACAATAAAAAAACGATATTTCAATATTAA
>URPG01000279.1 GCA_900549675.1 uncultured Oscillospiraceae bacterium
TGTTAAAAATACGAGCCACACCTTCAATCGGATTGCGGTCGATAATCGGATTTTCTGTATAACGCCAGACAGGCGCACCTACTAGATTTTCGGGTTTATCCTGCCAAGGCACATTGGAAACCGCAGGACTTTTCATGATATACTTCAAAAAAAAACCTCCCTTAATTTTCACTTTAAGTTAATTTTAATTAAATAAAGCATATCATTTACCTAAAAAAATAGCAACTTTTTTTTACTAAGTTTTTTATTTTCAGCTATTCTACTATCTGCAAAGTCTGTAAGTTGTATATAATAAACAATAGTTTTACTTTCACAAATCTTTATAATAAACTTCTCACACTGCTCCTTTCCTTTATTTTGCTGTCAACATAATACACTTGGGGCATAATATCTTTTCCCTTCATCCGGTTTAAAAGAGATTTTACCGCAATATTTACCATTTCAGTAGTATTTACATGATAGGTGGTTAATTGTTCAGCAAACGGATGTCCAAACAGATAATCATCAAAACCCACAATTGAAATATCATTGGGAACCTTGTAACCGTTTTGCACAAGTAAATCATACAAATGAGCGGCACTGACATCACTGTTGCTTACAAAAGCAGTTGGCATTTCGGCAGGTAATTGTATTTGTATTTTACCGGTTTTTAAATCTCTGTCTTCTATCAGCCATTCTTTTTTTAAGGCAATAGAATGTTCTTCCAGCGCTTTTCGATAGCCAAAATAACGGTCCATGATGTTTTCAGTATCATGAATAGAGCCTAAAAATGCGATTTTGTGATGTCCGCGCTTCAGCAGATATTTTGTCACTTTATACATGCCCAAATAATTATGAGAAACAACGGCATCACAGGCTAATCCTTCAATATGAAAATCCAGCAGCACAATGGGTACTTTTGCCTGATTGATTAAATTTCTGACATAATCTTCTCCTATTTTACCTAAAACAATAATACCATCTATCATATTTCCTTCTAAAATTTTGGCAGGTACGTTGTTCGCTTCTTCCTGGTCTTCTAAAATTTCAATCGTCGTTAAACACTGTTTTTCTGAAAATTGATAAGCCATTTGCTGATACATTTCCCAATAGAAAGAAACTCCGATTTCCAAATATTTATGCGCTACCAATATACCAACACGAAAATCTGTTTTCTCTTTCTTTCTATATCTTTCATAGTTATAGCCCAGTTCATCTGCCACCTGATAAACAGCCCGAGAAACTGCTTCACTGATTCCTTTTTTCCCCGAAAAAACCTTGTGAACGGTAACAACACTTACGCCGACTTTCTCTGCAATATCCTTTAATTTCACCTGTGCCATAGGCGGCACACCTCCCCTTATCATAATATTTCATTTTTCTCAGTATTTTTCTGAACAACCCGTTCTATTAAAAAGAAAACTCCTTATTTGTAAAAGGAGTTTGTGCGACAGTATCTCTGGGGATTAACCGTTCTTCTCAATCTTCTTGTTGATTTAAACGGGCAAATAATGCTTTTTCCTGCTCCATGCTTTCCTTCCTCAAGGCCTTTTTATACCGGTTTACTTCCTCTTTAATCTGGTCCAGCCACTCGCTGGATTTCATAGAGGTATAGTCCATTCCAGCAAAGATTAAATGGTCTGTGAGCTCTACGTCAATACCGTTCAGCGCAAATTCCAAATCACGTGTAGCATTGATATCATTTCTGGATGGCAATGGATTGCCGCTAGGATGATTATGGGCAATAATAGCATTGTAGACATCATGCTTTAAGCAAAGCTCTACCAAACGCCGGACATAAATGGGGACCTCTGAAATAGAGCCCTCGTTGACAATGTCATTATACAAAATTCTGCCGCGTCCATCCAACAGCAGCAAGGCTACCACTTCTCGTTTTTTACCTAAAAATTTGGGCTTTAAGACCTCAACTGCCGATTGTGTGTCATAAACACGATTCAAATCCGAAGCCTTATCCTCTAAATAATATTCTGTACTCCATTTTAAACTCTTTAAAAATTTAACCGTTTTTGTATTGAGTTCTCCTATACTTTCAATTTCACTTTCGGGTGCCTCTAAAACACTGGAAAATGAGCCCAATGTCCCGATTAGCTTTTGAGCCACTCCTATAGCCATTTCTTTTTTTACGACATAGGATAATAGAGTTTGCAATACCGCCTTACCGTCTTTGCCTATAAAAGGATTTTTTTCCATATTCATTTCCTGTTCTTTACTCGCTCGTTATGACTCACTCAAAACTCATTCTTAATACTGCGGGAAAACAGCTTATTAATGATGGTTTTCGCCTCTTGTCCGCCATAAATAACATCATAGACTCCTGTGCAAATCGGAAGAGAACAATAGGTTTTCTCGGCTAACAATAAAATCCCTTTTACCGCAAAAGCACCTTCTGCCAGTTGTGTATATTCTTCGCCCTTGACAAATTTTTCTCCAAACATCCGGTTATGGCTGAACTCTGAAAAAACCGTAGCTTCATAATCGCCCAGATGGCAAAGTCCATAGGCAGAAAGCTCATTACCGCCCATTAACTTAATCAAACGGGCTATCTCCCTGGTGCCGCGGGACATGAGTGCCCCTTTCAGAGAAGAAAGTCCCAAACCGTCAAGCATACCGGCCGCAATCCCGATAATATTTTTGGCAGCAGCACCGATTTCATTTCCAATTAAATCCTGACCGTAATAAAAGCGAATAAGATCACTTGAAAATTCTTCTACCAGTTTTTCTTTTATTTTATCGTTTTCGCCGTCTATCACCATACAATTGGGTATACCGGCATAAAATTCTTGTACATGTCCCGGTCCCAGCCATACAGCCACTTCATGCGGAACCTCTAAGCTTTCATGGACGATTTCAGAAAGTCTTTTACCGCTCTCCACCTCAAGCCCCTTCATGCACAGCACAAAAGTTTTATCTTGCGGATTGAGATTATTTAATTCTCCCATTAATCCGCGTAAGTTTTGTGAATTAATGGAGATAACTATGGTATCTGCTTTTACAGCCTGTGTTAAATTCGTCACCAATTGAACATTTTCTTTTAAATGGATAATTCCGTTTTCTCTGGTTTGTTTAAATTGCTGCATATGGCGTGAGTTTTCTCTGCCATACAGCATTACCTCGTGACCGATTTCATTCAAGTACCATGCAATAAAACTGCCCCAACGACCGCAGCCAATTACTGATATTTTCATATTTAATCCCTCTTTACGAATTGTTTCTTTTATTTTACCACAAATTCAGTGATTTAAAAAGATATTGTTTCGGTAGGAATTTTTTATTATTTTTCAAGAATAGTAATTGTTATTTTTCTGACTATATTATATAATTAATCTATAAAGAAA
>URPG01000280.1 GCA_900549675.1 uncultured Oscillospiraceae bacterium
AGCACATTTTCTGATATATGTTTATAAAAAACCTTTGATTTCAAGTTACAGGTCTTTTATGGATTTACTCCAATTGTATTTTTACTTTTCATCTAATATTTGGGATTTAAAAAGCAAAAAGATTGGCACCTCCTGTATTTTAAAGCAAAGACTTTCATAATCTTCGAAATGCAAAAAAATAAAGCGTACCACTATTTCTAGTGATACGCTTATCGTTCTTGAAATTTTAACTAAAATCTCATCTTATTTATTATTGATAGCTGCCTGTGCTGCGGCCAAACGGGCAATCGGTACACGGAAAGGTGAACAGGAAACATAGTTGAGACCAATCTTGTGACAGAACTCAACACTGCTTGGGTCACCGCCGTGCTCACCACAAATACCAACTTTCAAGTCAGGTCTTGTGCTGCGGCCAAGTTTTGTAGCCATTTCGACCAACTTACCAACACCATGTTGATCCAATCTTGCAAAAGGATCTGACTCATAAATCTTAGTTTCATAATAAGAATCCAAGAATTTACCGGCGTCATCACGGCTGAAGCCAAATGTCATCTGGGTAAGGTCATTGGTTCCGAAACTGAAGAAGTCAGCTTCTGTTGCAATCTCGTCTGCTGTCAAAGCAGCACGCGGAATTTCAATCATGGTTCCGACATGGTATTCCATCTTAATGCCAGCATCAGCAATCAGCTTGTCAGCAGTAGAAGTCACAATATTCTTTACAAACTGAAGCTCTTTAATTTCGCCGACCAGCGGAATCATTATTTCAGGAATGATGTTGTAGTCAGGATGTTCTTTGTTTACAGTAATAGCAGCATTGATAACAGCAGTTGTCTGCATAGCAGCAATCTCAGGATAGGTAACAGCCAAACGGCAGCCACGATGACCCATCATCGGGTTAAATTCGTGTAAACCGGCAATTACATTTTTGAGCTCTTCTACTGTAATCTTAAGATCATCTGCTAATTCTTTGATATCTTCTTCTTTGGTGGGAACAAATTCATGCAGAGGCGGATCGAGGAAACGGATAGTCATAGGTCTGCCCTCGAGCACACGATACATTTCTTCAAAGTCACCCTGCTGATAAGGAAGAATTTTTGCCAATGCGGCAGCTCTGCCTTCTGCTGTTTTAGAAACGATCATTTCACGGATAGCTTTAATTCTGTCACCTTCAAAGAACATATGCTCAGTACGGCAAAGACCAATACCTTCTGCACCATATTTAACTGCCTGTGCAGCATCTCTGGGGTTATCAGCATTTGTTCTGACTTTCAGTGTACGATAAGAGTCAGCCCAAGTCATAAAGCGATCAAAATTACCGCTGATGGTAGCCTCTACAGTAGGAATAGCTTCACCGTAAATAGCACCTGTTGTGCCGTCAAGAGAAATATAGTCGCCTTCATGGAATTGCTTTCCACCCAGCTCAAAATGTTTCTCTTCTTCGTTAATGGTAATATCGCCGCAACCGGAAACACAGCATGTACCCATACCGCGGGCAACAACCGCTGCGTGAGAAGTCATACCGCCGCGAACGGTTAAAATACCCTGTGCAACAGCCATACCCTCAATATCTTCAGGAGATGTTTCCAAACGAACCAAAACTACTTTTTCGCCTTTTTCATGCCATTCTTTAGCAGCCTCTGCTGTAAAGACAACTTTACCGCAAGCAGCGCCGGGAGAAGCAGCCAATGCTCTGCCGATTGGTGTAGCATTTTTTAATGCTTTTGCATCAAACTGAGGATGCAGGAGAGCATCCAATTGTTTAGGATCAACACGCAGAACAGCTTCTTCCTCGGTAATCATACCTTCGTCAACGAGGTCAACAGCAATCTGCAAAGCGGCAGCGGCTGTTCTTTTACCATTTCTGGTTTGGAGCATATAAAGTTTACCGTTTTCAATGGTGAACTCCATATCCTGCATATCTTTATAATGATTTTCAAGCTTTGTAGCAATAGCAACAAACTCATCATATACCTCGGGCATTTGTTCATGCAGGTGTGCGATTGGGTTCGGTGTACGGATACCGGCAACCACGTCTTCACCCTGTGCATTAATGAGGTATTCACCGAAGAGTTTCTTTTCGCCTGTAGCAGGGTCACGGGTAAAGGCAACACCTGTACCGGAGTTATCACCGGAGTTACCAAAAACCATTGCCTGCACATTAACAGCAGTACCCCAGTTGTAAGGGATATCATTCATGCGGCGGTAGACGTTGGCACGGGGATTATCCCAAGAACGGAAAACAGCTTTAACAGCGCCCATCAGCTGGTCAAAAGGCTCTGTGGGGAAATCTGTTCCCATTTTCTCTTTATAAAGAGCTTTAAATTGAGCAACCAATTCTTTCAAATCATCAGCGTCAAGTTCTGTATCCAGCTTAACGCCTTTTTTCTCTTTCATAGCATCGATCAGTTTTTCAAACTCGCTTTTGGACATTTCCATAACGACATCTGAATACATCTGAACAAAACGACGATAAGAGTCATAAGCAAAACGGGGGTTTCCTGTGAAAGCGGCAAGACCCTCTACCACGGTATCATTCAAACCAAGGTTTAAAATGGTATCCATCATACCGGGCATAGAAGCTCTTGAACCGGAACGGACAGAAACAAGCAGCGGATTTTTCGGATCGCCGAATTTTTTACCGCAGATTTCTTCCATTTTAGCGAGATATTCTTTAATTTCATTTTCAATTTCAGGGACGATGACCTTACCGTCATCATAATATTTGGTACAAGCTTCTGTAGAAATTGTGAAGCCCTGTGGAACGGGCATTCCGGCACGAGTCATCTCGGCTAGGTTTGCACCTTTACCGCCAAGAAGCTCACGCATGTCCTTATTTCCTTCAGAAAAAAGGTAAACGTACTTATGGCTCATTGTTTACAACCTCCTAAAATTTTGCACTTCAATCCGGATAGGTTCCAAATTGACAGCAGTTTAAACCGATTTACAAACGTTTTCGTACATTAAAATCGGCTAATGAAGAAATTATAACAGACATTGCTTAAAAATGCTATAGTTTAACGAAAGAATTTAATTTTTTTACAATTTCAACTTTCCCTTTCTCTTTTATTTGGATGTTTCTATTCAATACGCTTTATTCCTTGTTTTTTTATGCTAATACATGCAAACATCTGTTAAGACGAAAAATGACTGTTCTTGACAAATAAGCTTGATCTATTATATTTTGAACCGTTCAGTTTTAGATAAAATCCAGAAATAAAGCTTGAAATCCAAAAACAAAAATGCAATAATATATAAATTGAAGATCAACATAGAACAGCTAGACAGGCGGCATATCCTTTGTGCCGCCCCTATTTCGTTTCTTTT
>URPG01000281.1 GCA_900549675.1 uncultured Oscillospiraceae bacterium
GATATCGATAAAAATTGAGCGTTATCAAGGGGCAATTTCACACAAATCTCTATCAGTGTTTTATCAGTAAACACTACAAAAGCAGGCACACCTAAGACAGAAGCAATTTGCTGACGCAGTGCTTTTAGCTTTGCAAATAAATCTTCTCGCCCCAACGGTAGCCCTTCTGCTGAACTTAACTTTTTGACTTTCTGTTCTTTTTCCTTCGGCAATTTCATTTTCAGCTGAATTTTACCTTGCAGTACTTCTTTTGCTTTGGGTGTAAGCCGTAAAACGGAATATGGCTCACCTTCGGTTTTTAAATATCCATTCTGAACTAAAAAATCGATAATATTTTTTAGTTCATCCGCGCGTTTGCGGCTTATATTATGAGTGGAAAGTCTATCGAATCCCCACTCTTTGATTCTTTTATTCTCACTGCCTCTGAGCACATCAATTACCATTCCTGCACCAAAACGCTCGTCCATACGAACAATACAAGAAAGAATTTTTTGTGCCTCTTCTGTAACCTCTATGGTTTCAAAATGGGAACCACAATTGCTGCAATTGCCGCAAAACGAAGACGGAGATTCTCCGAAATACCGTAGGATATAGCCGCGCAGACAATCGGTGGTTCTGGCATAAAACGTAATATCCCTCAGTCTTTTATATTCCTGCTCTTTTAAATGCTTTGCAATTTCTTCGTCTAAAAAGTCCGTATCTCTTGCGTTTTCTATCATCCAGCGGTTCATCATCACGTCCTGCCCGCTATACAGCATCAGACAAACCGCACTGCTGCCGTCACGACCGGCACGTCCTGCTTCTTGGTAATAGCTCTCAATGTCTTTGGGCATATTATAATGCACCACAAAATTGACATTGGATTTATCAATCCCCATTCCAAAAGCATTGGTGGCAACCATAATTTGTGCTTTATCATAGAGAAATTCCTCTTGGTTCTGCTTGCGTTCACGGTCTGAAAGTCCTGCATGATAACGCAAAGCCGAATATCCGTGACGGGTCAGCATTTCACAAACTTCTTCAACGTTTTTTCTGGTGGAGCAATACACAATACCATTTTTATGCTGATTTTCCTGTAAAAAAGATAAAAGCGCAATTCTTTTATCCCCAGGTTCCTGTACTTCAAAATATAAATTTTCACGATTAAAGCCTGTTACCAAAATTCTGGGATTTTTTAATTTCAGCAATTTAATGATATCTTCTTTTACTCGCTTGGTAGCCGTTGCCGTAAAAGCCGACACAATGGGTCTTTCCGGCAGACGCTTGATAAATTCCGGAATTTCAGCATAACTCGGCCTAAAATCCTGCCCCCATTGCGAAATACAATGTGCCTCATCAACCGTTAACATGGAGATAGATGTATGCTGTGCAAATTCTAGAAAATCGGCTGTCATCAGCCTTTCCGGTGCCACATAAATTAATTTATACTGTCCGTTTTGCGCATTATAAAGTGCCGTCTGCACTTGTTTATAGGAAAGAGAAGAATTGATGTAAGCGGCAGGTATTCCAGATTGAATCAATGCCCTCACTTGGTCCTGCATTAAGGAGATAAGCGGAGATACCACAAGCGTAACCCCCTGCATCATAATCCCCGGCAACTGAAAACAAATGGATTTGCCCGCGCCCGTGGGCATAATTCCTAAAGCGTCTTCCTGCTGTAAAATAGCACGGATTAACTCTTCTTGCCCACCTCGAAAGGAGTCGTATCCAAAATATTTTTTCAACGTTTCTTGAATTGTCATGTACCTTCTCCTTGACATTGATAAAAATCCTGCATTTATTATACAGGATTCTGCAAAAAACTGCTATATTCAATTTATTTTTATTATTATGTTTCTAAACCAGAATGCATTAAGTTTATTTTTTTCCTTCCTTTTTATAAATTGACAAATTGACAAAACTTTAAAATCCATGTATATTTAAAAAGAATATTTATATGTTCATTTTTCTATATATTTAGTCTTTTACATCTTTAACACGTTAGATTTTACTAATATTGCTCCGATGAAGGGATACGAACTTCTATGCAGACGAAAAGAAAAACTCACTTAAAAATATTTTTATCGGTTGTCGCTTGTATCCTTTTATATTGGGGACTGAACGACCTTTCTTCCGTATCAAATTTTTTTCGGTCTTTTTGGAACCTCATCGGTCCTTTTGTATCCGGTGCAGCGGCGGCTTTTATCCTAAATATTCCTGTCAAAGCGATTGAAACTTATCTTTTGCCCAAAATCCCTCATAAGGGCGTTCGGCGAGGATTATCCATTACACTGGCACTCCTGTTTGTATTTTTAATCATTCTTCTTGTGCTGCTTTTGGTTATTCCGCAGCTAAAAACAACTATTTTATCTATTGTAAATGAAATGCCCTCTTTTGTTTCCGGCATACAGGCATGGGTAACGGATTGGCTTGCCAACCGTCCCGAGATTGAGCAATGGATTACCCGGCAGTTCGGTGAAATCGCCTTTGATTGGGCCGGTATTACCGCTAAACTTAGCAGTTGGCTCAGTAATTTAACGGTTGTTTTGATGAATGGTATTTTTTCATTTGCCGGCTCCATTGTCGGCGGTATCGTCAGCAGCTTTATCGCTTTTATTTTTTCGATTTACGCTTTGTTTAGAAAAGAAATTTTGGCACGTCAAGCCCGCATGCTGTTGTATAGTTTCTTGCCTGAAAAGCGGGCAGACCGTATTTTGTATATCAGCACTCTTTCAAACCGTGTTTTTGGCAACTTTTTATCCGGTCAATGCTTGGAAGCCTGTATTCTGGGGTGTCTTTTTGCCATTACTATGCTGATTTTCCGTATGCCTTATATCCCTCTCATCAGCATTTTAATCGCCGTCAGTGCTTTAATTCCGGTGGTAGGTGCCTTTGCCGGCTGTATTGTCGGTACACTTTTAATCTTGGTAGACGACCCATTAAAAGCACTTTGGTTTCTAATTTTATTTTTAATCCTACAGCAATTGGAAGGAAATCTTATTTACCCCAAAGTTGTGGGTAATTCAGTTGGTTTACCCTCTATGTGGGTTTTGGTTGCCGTTGCTTTGGGTGCCAACCTTATGGGAATTCTCGGTATGCTGGTTATGATTCCTGCGGTTTCTGTTCTCTATACGCTCATGCGAGAGATTACTTACCGCAAAATTTCAGAGAAAAACATTCCCACAGAAAAAATATCTGTTACTGCTACTCTTACCACAAAACCAAAACAGAATAATTCTGTTAAAACGAAATCTAAGCGGCAAAAAGAATCTGCAACAGCGAAAACGGTTGAAACAAAAAAAGCCGGCTCTTCCCACCA
>URPG01000282.1 GCA_900549675.1 uncultured Oscillospiraceae bacterium
ATAGAATCCAACAAGTTGGATTCATTGGAAATTTGTTTTCGGCACAACTTACCTCCTGCCACTATAGCGGCAACACAAATTTCTGAGCTATGATAAATCTTGATAAAAATGAAATCCAACCAGTTGGATTTCATTTTACTACCACTTATTTTTGATTAAAAATTGCTTACAATTGGGAAGTGATACCTTGCCTTATCTTTATATGGCAGACTGCCATAGTCACAGCCTTTTTTCACCCGATGCATTTGATACGATTGATACCCTCTGTGAACGAGCGATTTCGCTGGAGCTGACTGCCTATACTCTTACCGACCATTGTGAATGCAATGATTATCTCGGTTCCCCGCTTGGTTTTGTCTACGCAGAGCATAGCAAAAAAGCTTTCTTGGCTATGCAGGCAAAACAACATACTTTGGCAGGCAGACTTCATTTTTATAAAGGAGTTGAACGGGGTCAGCCGATGCAGAACTTAACCGCAGCTAACGAAGTTCTCTCCAGACCCTATGATTTTGTGCTTGGGTCGGTTCATAACCTTAAAGGCTATGAAGATTTTTATTATTTAGATTATTCCCAAATGAAAACAGAAGAACTCAAAAAAATTTTAGATTCTTATTTCGACGAAATTATCGACATGATTGAGTGGGGTAAATTTGATTCTCTTTCTCATCTTACCTATCCCCTTCGTTATATCACTGGGGAACACGGTATTGCCGTAGATTTATCGTTATATAAAAATAAAATTGAAAAGATTTTTTCTCTGCTTATTAAAAAAGAAAGAGCCTTGGAAATTAACACTTCCGGACTTCGTCAAAAAATCAATACAACGCTGCCAGACCTTCCCCTGCTGACAAAATATTATGAAATGGGCGGCCGCCTCGTCACGATAGGATCTGACGCTCATCGCACCGAGGACATTGGCAAAGGCATTGAACAAGGCCTTGCTATTTTACAACAAGCAGGCTTTACAGAATTTGCAGTATATGAAAACAGATTGCCCGCTTTACTGCCGATTCAATCATTATAAAGGAGAGAACCAGCTATGAATCAATTATTGGAATTATTACAAAACAACGCAAAACTTACGGTTCGTCAATTGTCTGTTATGTTAGGAGAAACAGAAGAAAATATAGAAAAAGCGATTCAAAAATACGAAAAAGACGGTTTGATAAAAGGTTATCACGCGCTCATTGATTGGGAAAAAACCGACGCCAGACACGCAACTGCGTTAATTGAACTGCGCATTACCCCTAAAAAGGGAACCGGTTTTGATGAAATTGCGAACATTATTGTAGCTTTTCCCGAGGTGGAAAATGTCTACTTGATGTCGGGCGGATATGATTTGGCTGTTACGGTAACGGCGAAATCCATGTCTGACGTTGCGATGTTCGTTATGAAAAGGCTCGCCACCATTGACGGTGTGCTGTCTACGGCGACCCACTTTATCCTAACCCGCTACAAACACGGCGGTGTTGTTTTTAATGGTAAAGAAGAAATTGATGAGAGAGGGAGCAATCTTTGTGATTGATTATACTAAAGTACTATGTAACCGCATACAAAACGTTAAGCCTTCGGGTATCCGCAAATTTTTTGATATTGCCAGTGAAATGGAAGATGTCATTTCACTGAGTGTCGGCGAACCTGACTTCCATACCCCCTGGCACATCAGAGAAGAAGGCATTCGTACCCTTAAAAAAGGCAGCACCAGATATACCCCCAACCGTGGTTTCAGCGAGCTTCGTACTGAAATTGCTCATTTTTTAAACCGTAGATACCAACTTGAATATAACCCTTTAAAAGAAATTTTAGTGACAGTAGGGGGCTCGGAAGCCATTGACCTGTGCATCCGCACATTGATTAATCCGGGCGATGAAGTGCTTATCCCTCAGCCCAGTTTTGTCTGCTATGTTCCGATTACGCAAATGGCAGAGGGGATGCCTATTGTCATCGAAACCAAGGCAGAAAACAAATTTAAGCTAATGGCAAAAGAACTGGAAGAAAAAATCACCGATAAAACCAAGCTGCTGATTTTACCTTTCCCCAGCAACCCCACCGGTGCCGTTATGCGCCGGGAGGATTTGCTCCCAATTGCCGACTTGGTAGAAAAACATAATCTTTTTGTTCTGTCAGATGAAATTTACAGCGAACTTACTTACGGAGAGCAATCCCATGTTTCCTTTGCCTCTCTGCCCGGTATGAAAGAGCGTACGGTGGTCGTAAACGGATTTTCAAAATCTCATTCTATGACAGGCTGGCGTATGGGTTATGCCGCCGGACCAGAACAAATTATAGGCGCTATGACGAAACTGCATCAATTTGCGATTATGAGTGCCCCCACCACTTCACAGTATGCCGGCATTGAAGCCCTGCGAAACGGTGATGACGACATTGCTTACATGAAAAAGGAATATGACATGCGCCGCCGCTTAATTGTGGACAGCCTGAATGATATGGGTTTAACCTGCTTTGAACCCGAGGGAGCTTTTTATGTCTTTCCTTCCATTCAATCTACGGGACTAACTTCCATGGAATTCAGTGAAAAGCTAATTTATTCCAAACAAGTAGCTGTTGTGCCCGGTGACGCTTTCGGAGAGTGCGGAGAGGGCTTTTTACGAATTTCCTACTCTTATTCGATTAAGCATATTACCGAGGCGCTTGAGAGAATCAGAGAATTTTTGCAAGAAATAAAATGTTAAACGTAACATAATAAATTTAGGGAATTGAAATTATATCGATGAAGCAGTCATCGACACAAACAGGAGTTAAATTTTTGACATGCAAATCAAAGCTTATGCTAAAATAAACCTTACTTTGGATATTACGGGAAAACGAGCGGACGGTTATCACAACATTGAAAGTATTATCCAATCCATCTCTTTATGTGATATATTGGACATTAGAGAAAACAGTTCCGGTAGAATTCACGTCACCAGTAACACTTCTTATTTAAGTGATGATGAAAACAATACCGCTTATAAAGCCGCTAAAGTGTTTTATGAGCATACAGGCGGAAAAATTCACGGAATTTCCATTGATATTGAGAAAAAAATACCGAGTCGGGCCGGGATGGGCGGCGGCAGCTCTGATGCGGCCGCCGTGCTTTGGGCAATGAACGAAATTTACAGAACGAATTTATCTATGTCTGAACTTTTCCATTTAGGCACTAAAATCGGGGCGGATGTTCCTTTTTGCTTGGCGGGCGGTACTTGCTATTGCAGTGGAATCGGTGAAAAAATCACACGTATTGACCGTATGCCCCACTGCTTTTTGCTGATTTGCAAG
>URPG01000283.1 GCA_900549675.1 uncultured Oscillospiraceae bacterium
ATTGCCGATTCCTACGCTTTTGGATACCAAAGGGCCGGAAATTCGACTGCAAAAATTTAAAGAAGGTAAAATAGAACTGCAAAAGGGTCAAACCTTTACTCTCACGACAAGAGAAATTGAGGGTGACGAAACAGCGGTTTCTATTACGTATAAAGATTTCCCCAAGGATATACGCGTGGGGGCTCCTGTTTTAATCGATGATGGTTTGGTAGAAATGGAAACCATTAAGGTGACGGATACCGATGTAATTTGTTCCGTAGTTACCGGCGGTGTTATCTCCAATCATAAGGGTGTAAACGTTCCCAATACGAAGCTTTCAATGCCCTTTGTCAGCGAAAAAGACAGAGAAGATATTATCTTTGGCATTGAAAACGGCTTTGACTTTATCGCCGCTTCTTTTACAAGAAGTGCTGAGGATATTCTAGAGATCCGTAAAATTTTAACCGAGTATAATTGCCATGATATTAATATTATTGCTAAGATTGAAAATATGGAGGGTGTTAAGAATATTGACGAAATCCTGCGTGTTGTAGAGGGAATCATGGTGGCCCGTGGTGATATGGGCGTTGAAATTCCGTTAGAAGATGTACCGGTGCTGCAAAAGCAATTGATTGCCAAGGCTTATAAAGCCGGTAAACAGGTTATCACAGCTACCCAAATGCTGGATTCTATGATTAAAAATCCCCGTCCTACCCGTGCAGAGGCAACTGACGTCGCGAACGCCATTTATGACGGGACAAGCTGTATCATGCTTTCCGGAGAAACGGCCGCAGGCAACTATCCTGTGGAGGCGGTTAAAACCATGGTTCGTATTGCCCGTAAGGCAGAGGCAAATATCAATTATATTAAGCGTTTTAACGCCAGAGATAACTCTGATGTTGCCTTTGACGTGACAAATGCTATCTCCCATGCATCCTGTACAACAGCGCATGACTTAGGGGCAAAAGCAATTATAACCGTGACAAAATCAGGCATTACCGCTCGTGAAATTTCCAAATTCAGACCCATGTCACCCATTGTGGGCTGTACCATGGAAGAAAAAGTGTGCCGCCAGTTGAATCTTTCTTGGAACGTATACCCCATTATGATTCAAGAAGAAACAGACGTAGATGTTCTGTTTGACCACGCTGTGGATGCCGCCCAACAGGCCGGTATTGTGTCAAGCGGTGATATTGCGGTGATTACCGCCGGTATGCCATTGGGAATTACCGGTACCACCAATATGATGAAAGTTCATATTGTGGGTCATATTCTAACGACCGGTACGGGAATCACAGAAAAAACGGTGTCTGCCAGGCTCTGTGTATGTAACAATTTAGAAGAAGTAAAGCAGAAATTTGTAGACGGTGATATTTTGGTTGTACCTGAAACCGATAATTCCATTGTTGAATATCTGCGTCATGCTTCCGGTATTATTACCGAAGCAGAGGGAACCAACACACACGCCGCCATTGCCGGCTTGGCCATGGATATTCCTGTCATTACAGGGGCAAAAAATGCCACCAAGATTTTAAAAAGTGGTGCTGTGGTAAAAATGGAGGCAAAAACGGGCTATGTTTGTGCCTGCTCTTAAACTTTGTTCTCAAGAAAAGCAGAATAAACATTATAGTTAAAATTCTGTATCAGCATAATTAAGAAATGTTATAAACACAAATCAGACAACTGTCTTTTCGTAAAGGACAGTTGTCTTTAATTTTTAAGAAAAGCGTCGAATTTTATTTACAGAAAGAATAGAAAAGGTTATAATAAAAAACTATAGGGAAAGGCGGATTAGGGACCCGCAGCAAGATTTCTCTAAAATGTGTAAAAATAAGGCAACTATATTTTAAGTGAGAGGTGTATTTATGAGCCATGCCAGCTACAATCCATATGTGACAGCGCAAACACAGTTTGACAATGTCGCCAATCAACTGGGCTTAGACGAATCTGTCCGTGCTTTGCTGCGTCAGCCATCCAGGGAATTTCATTTTACCATTCCGGTCAAGATGGATAACGGTACAACAAAAGTGTTTAATGCTTACCGCATTCAGCACAATGATGCCAGAGGACCTGCCAAGGGGGGCATCCGTTTTCATCCGCAGGAAACCATTGATACGATTCGTGCGCTGTCTATGTGGATGACATGGAAATGTGCCGTTGTCGATATTCCGCTGGGCGGCGGAAAGGGCGGTATTATCTGTGACCCGAGAGAGATGTCACTGGGAGAGCAGGAAAGACTTTGCCGTGGTTATGTACGCCAGTTGGCCAAAAATATCGGTGCTGTATCAGATGTTCCCGCACCGGACGTGATGACAAACGGCCAGCATATGCTATGGATGTTGGATGAATATGAAACCATCACGGGCGGTCATTATCCGGGTGCTATCACGGGTAAGCCGGTCGGCATGGGCGGTTCATTGGGCAGAACAGAGGCAACAGGCTACGGCGTAATTTATTCTTTGCGGGAAGCCCTGAAAACACTTTCTATTGATATTGCTAAAACAACAGCCAGCTTGCAGGGTTTTGGCAATGTCGGAGAATATGCAGCAAGACTTTATCACAGCATGGGTGGAAAAATTGTTGCTGTTTCTTCATGGGATCAGCAGGATAAATGCTCCTATACTTTTGTGAATAAGAGTGGCATTGATATTCCTAAACTGACCGAAATTAAAGATTCTTTTGGTGTCATTGATAAAGAGAAAGCAAAAGCAATGGGCTGTGAAATTATCGGCGGAGAAGAATGGATTGCACAGGACGTTGATATTCTTTTGCCATGTGCATTGGAAAATCAATTAACGCCCGAAACCTTTGCAAAGGTCAGCGATACGGTAAAGGTGATTTGTGAGGGAGCCAACGGACCCACAACGCCGGACTGCGATGAGCTTATCAAAGCACGCGGTATTTATCTTGTGCCAGATTTCCTCTGCAATGCAGGCGGTGTAACTTGCAGTTACTTTGAGCAGGTACAATGCAACATGAACTATTTCTGGAGCAAAGAAGAAACGCTTGAGAAATTAGATGCGAAGATGACCACTGCCTTTAAAGCTGTACATGAGTTAGCACAAGAAAAGAATCTTTATATGCGTGATGCTGCCTATGTCATTGCTATTGGCAGAGTGGAAAAAGCGGTTAAACTGCGCGGTTGGGTCTAAGAGAGGAATACCTCTTTGCCGCCAATGATAAAGGACAAGGAACAGTACCATTTCGGTGCTGTTTCTTTTCGTTTAAAAGGACATACAATATGTAGTGATTTGTGACAGGCTTAGACCCAAAAATCAAAAAAACTTTGTAAATT
>URPG01000284.1 GCA_900549675.1 uncultured Oscillospiraceae bacterium
GCGGTCTAATTTCCACACAAGGACAACATCAAATAAGCCTTTTGCGCTGTCTTTAATCATGTGTTGAAATTCGGGGCGGTTATCTGTTTTTGCTGACAATGCCCTGTCAATATAAGTCCCTAAAATTGTAATATCGTTGCGCTCTGCATACTCCTTACATTCCCGCAACTGTCCCTCAATACTTTCTTCTCGTTGGTTATCAGAGGAATAACGGGCGTAAATCACACCTTTCATTTTTTCTCCACCTCCATCATTTCAAGAAGTGTCTGTTTTAATTTTTCATTCAGCGGAGATTGCGGATCAAAACACATTTCAATAAACTGCTTCATTTCCTCACTCCCCGGCGCAATCTTCGGACGGTGTTCATATAGCTTGCCTTGCGGATTGTCTGTCCGGGCAAGCAGATAATCCAATGATACATCAAAATAATCCGCATACCTTACAAGCGTTTCCAAAGAAGGAGCCGACTGCCCCTGCTCATAACGATTGATACTGGACTGCTTCACTCCCAAAAGTTCCGCCATCTTTACCTGCGACAGCTTCACACTTTCTCGCAATCTCCGCAGGCGTTCTCCTAATTCTTTCATAGGTTGTAACCTCCTTGTTTCCTCTATGCTTAGTATATCACTTTTTCGTTTTCTTTTCAACCCGTATTAAGCATATTTTTAAGAAATATACTCGTAAAACGGATAACGAAAAATGGGGAGGGTTACAACAAAATAAGCGGTCAATCCGGCTGTGGTTTTACAGCAGATTGTGACCGCTTATTTTGCATTTTGGGGGAAGTGTGGCTACACACGACCACAAAATAGGGTTTCCAAAGGGTACCCCTTTGGCACACGACTTTGCTTGCAAAGTGTAGTGTGTTATACGCTCTGTCGGCGTTGCTGCGAAAATGAGGTTGCCGCCGGGGAGGGCAAGGGCATTTGAAGCAGCAGGAAAACAAGGCTGTGATTGTGTGGCGTGGAGCCGCAAACACAGGGTTGGTTTCATCAGCAGACAGGGCGTATATGAAAGCCCCGTCCCTCGTCCTACGCCGAACTTATGGATACACTCCCGTAAAAATTGAAATGGGCGGGAAGCCATTTTAGGGCTTTCCCGCCTTGTTTGCCTATCAGCAAAGACGGGTGGGACTGTCAACGGCGGTGCATGAAATGCGCCGTTCATCTTGACCGTTGACTGGCTCGGCTGGCTTTGCTATTTGCTTGTGTTATTGTTCCCAGTCATTTTCTTGAAGTAAAGAATATAGTAATGTTGAATATTCGCTAAGTGTATTCTGGGCACGCCCTCCATATTCTTTTTCGATGAAATCTAAATCATCCATGTCCGTGTGCATTATCAAACCGTTCTTTTCTGTTTCAATAGGAGTACCGCTTTCCCAGTTGTTCGCTTCAAAATATATATATGGAATATTTATGCTATCAAAAGGTGCGTGATCGCTTCGTTTTTGCCCTGTGGGATAAGGGTAATCATTATTTCCATCTGGTGGTAATTGTATACTCAAACCAAGCTCCTGAGCAATGCCGTATGCTTTTAATACTGCTTTGGTATTATCAACAATGCCGTTATCATGCACTTTACCACCATACAAATAAAGGTAATCACCAGCGAGTACACTGTCAATGTTTATCATCAATACTATATTATCTCGTTCCTTTTCAGAAAGGGATTCAACATATTCCCTTGAACCATACATTCCTGTTTCTTCTGAACCAAAGAACACATATTTAATTGTATAGTATGTTGGGATATTGTTCATTCTCAAAGCGTTTTCCAAAGCAACTGAAACGCCGGAGCCATTGTCGTCTACGCCGTGTGTTCCAGCACTATCATAATGTGCACCAACGATAATCGTTTTTTTGCTTTCTCCTTTTTTGGTAATTTCGATATTTTGACTTGAATTGCTTTTTTCACCTCCATCAAATACATTTTGTGCGTCCTCATCCATCAAAGGCGTAGAGTCGTGTATTTCAAAAGACTTTACAGCTATATCCCTTTCCGTATATCCACCATTTAAGAGGACGGACAATATAAATACAGCCATTTCAGTTTCCTTTTCGGTGCCTGCGACGCGTCCCGGATAGTTTGACTGAATATGCTTTAAAAAATTATATGCGGGTGTGCCATACTCATTTTTCTCGGAACTTATCGAAAACTCTTGTGAGAGTGTTAGATTTTTAGCTTCTTCAATCATCTCTGCATTTTTACTACCACACCCATATAATCCGGTAAATAAAAATGCGCATACTAAAAAGCATGAAAGTATCTTTTTCATAAAATCAATCTCCTTTTTTCTTATCAATACTTTTCGACATCTGTACCATCATCTTTTTTGCCAGTGCTTGAAACTGCTCGATGGTTTCCTCGTCCATCGGAAGAAGCTGCCCAATCTGTCCGGCAATCATAGCAGTTACATTGTCCATAGACAACGGCTCCTGTTTTTGTTCTGCCAGTGCGTCTTGCATGGTCTGGAACATGGCGGCAGTCACAGCTTCTCCCGGCTGTTCTCCGCTGTCCATATCTTTCTTAATATCCCGCAGGATAGCAAGAAATACATTCTTGATTTTTTCAATCTCTGCTTCGTGTTCGCCCATCTTCTGTGCGTTCAGAAATTGCAAATCCTGTCTTGCTTCTGCCCGATGTTCCGGGTGTTCTTTCATCAGATCGGACAAGGAAGCCGTTGCCAGTTCAATCAGCTGGTTTCGTGCCATGATACCCTTTGCCGCTGTGTCTTGAAAATAAATCCGTATCAAATCCATCAGTTTCGGGAAGTTCCTGTGTTCCAACAGACGGTTGAGGATTTGCACATCGACTGTACCTGTCACAAGCCCTCTCACAGCTCCCTCGGACAAGCCTAATTCTGAAATATCATAGCTTTTACGGACACTCAAAGTAGACAAACCCAGTATGTAGTCTGTTGATACCTTAAATTCCTTTGCCACGCCTATGAGAATATCGCTGCTGACTGTCTTTGTTTCTCCACTGACAATGCGGCTCAACTGGGAAGCAGATACTCCTATTTTCTCCGCAAGCTGCTTTTGAGAAATATGGTTACCGTTGCACAAATCAGAAATCCTCTGTCCGGGTGTTCCGGGTAAAGCCATACACAGCACCTCCTTTTCCTATTTCCCATTATACAGGAAAATTGCAGAAATGCAATTTTGAAATGGAATATTGCCCTAAAATGCAATTCTCGCAAGATTCCGGGAATTGCATTTTTTTCGTGTAGACTTAGGGTAGTTCATCGA
>URPG01000285.1 GCA_900549675.1 uncultured Oscillospiraceae bacterium
CTCCGTGAGCGAGAGTTCTTTCACTACCCTTGATAAGGGAATGGAATATTCTTGTGCCATAGTATTCACCCTTCACATGTTTAAATTTAATTAAATTTACAATTCACTTGAAATAAAATAAGCAGTGTGGTATTCTTCTGATTTACATGAATGGGGACAATTGTCAGTTCTGCAAAGCTTGTTTCAGTCTAAGCAAGGCTTTTTCAAGATAGACGGTGGGGCAGGCAAGGTTGATTCTTTCAAAGCCTGAACCCGATGGCCCAAAGATATAGCCCTCGTCCAAAAAGAGCAAAGCTTTTTGCTGATTCAATTTTTCCAGTTCTTTGTGATTAAGGTTTAATCCTTTGCAGTTCCACCACTGCAAGTAAGTTCCCTCAAGAGGATAGACTTTAATTTGCGGAATATTTTCCTTCATAAAAGTTTCGCAAAATTCACGGTTGGTGTCAATCAAAGAAATCAAAGCCTCTAGCCAAGATTCACATTCTGTATAGGCGACTTGACAAGCTTTTAAGCCTAAGGCATTCACACCGATTTCACCAAGTCTGTCTTTGTCCTCTTGAAAAACACGGCGGAGTCTTTCGTTTTTGATAATAACATTGGAAACTGCCAAACCTGCCAGATTAAAAGTTTTGGTGGGGGCGGTGCAAACAATAAAATTGTCGGCAAATTCAGGAGCAACTGTTGTGAAAACTGTATGTTTATGACCTGGCATAATCAAATCAAAATGAATTTCATCAGAGATAAGAAGCACATCATTTTCCAGGCAAATACGGCCGACTTTTTCAATTTCCTCGGGTGTCCACACACGGCCGACAGGATTATGCGGACTGCAAAAAATCAGCATGGTGTTATTCGGATCTTTTGCTTTTTCTTCTAAATCGGCAAAGTTGATTTCATAGCGGGTACCGTTGTCAATTAAAGTGTTTTCAACAACTGTTCGTCCGTTCTTGGTAATAGCCGTATAGAAAGGATAATAGACAGGCGGCATTACAATTACGCCGTCACCGGGTTTTGTAAAAGCACGTACACAACTGTAAACGGCAGGTACAATACCGGGGTAAGCGACAATCCATTCAGGTTCTATCTCCCAGTTATGTCGTTTTTTCATCCAACCGCAGACGGCATTCCAATAAGCTGGGTGGGGGTGAGTGTAGCCTAAAATATTTTCCGCCACATATTTTTGTAAAGCGGCAGTGATTTCCGGTGGATGCTTTACATCCATGTCGGCAATTGAAAAGGGAATAACATCCTCGGTCAATTCAGAATTGGCAGATTTATACATAAGGTTCCATTTTGAAGAACCGGTATCTTTTCGGCTAATCAGTGTTTCAAAGTCATATGACATAAGGTGCCCTCCTAAGATATAAAAGAATTGATACAATTAATCATTTTAATTATAACAACTTCCAACCAAATTGTCTATGGATATACAATGAACGAACAGAAGAAATGAGAAAAATATCTTCATTTTTTGGTTTAGATATGATATAATAAAATCCGATTTGTTGGATTCACTGAAAAAGAAATTGTTAGTGTGAGGTGTTTTTTTTCGTAAATGACACCGTTTATTTTCAGCGCATAAAGAGAATACCGACAGAAAGATTAGTTTGGATTTATTAACAGAGTAGACGGTCAACCAGAGGTGTGCTGTATTGGCAATGGCTGTATTTGTTTCTGTAGATTAAATGCGAGATGACTCAAAATGATTTAAAATAAAGTGATTAAAGAGTAGATTAAAGACTATAATAATTTTTAACAAGGCAGAAAACCTTCAAAGGAGCTATTATGAAGCTTAATATATTAGATACAGCAAAGAAAATACATTTTATCGGCATTGGCGGTTCAGGGATGTGCCCTATGGCCGAAATGCTCTTCAGACGCGGCTATGAGATTACCGGCTCTGACTTATATGAATCTGAAACGTTAGACCGTGTAAGAGCTATGGGTATTCCTGTAACGGTTGGGCATAACGCTGAAAATATAGGCTCTGCTGAAGTTTTAGTCTATACCGCTGCTGCGAAAGCGGATAATCCGGAAATAGTAGAAGGGAATAAACGTGGTATTCCGGTTCTGGAGCGTTCTGTCATGTTGGGCCTTTTAACCGATCAATTTAAAAATTCAATTGCTATATCCGGCACACACGGCAAAACCACTACCACTGCTTTTATCACACAGGTACTGGTGGAAGGCGGTCTTGACCCCAATGCTATTATTGGCGGAAAACTGCCTTTAATCAATGGGAATTGTCGTGTAGCCGATACGGATTATATGGTATGTGAGGCCTGTGAATATGTGGACACTTTCTTACAGCTGCATCCGTCTATTTCTGTGATTACCAACATTGATGCCGACCATTTGGATTATTTTAAAACGTTGGATAACATCATTAAATCTTTTCATCAGTTTGCTTCGCAGACAACAGGCGTTGTCGTTGTGAACGGCGATAATGCCAATGCAATGAAGAGCATTGAAAATATCACGAATGCAAAGATTATTACCTTTGGACTGAAAGATTCTAACGATTATTATCCGGCGGAAACCAATGAAGAACCCAGCGCTTGTGAAGATTTTACCCTGATGCACCATGACAAAGTCCTTGGCAGGGTTGAGTTGAAAGTGCCGGGTGAACATAATATGTCGAATGCTTTGGCGGCCGCGGCAGTAGCAGATATTTTAGGGATTGCGGGCGAGCAAATTTGCCGTTCTTTGGGGAATTTTACAGGTGTGCACCGTCGTTTTGAGATTTTAGGGAATTTCGGCGGCATTACTGTAGCAGATGATTTCGCTCATCACCCCACCGAATTAACTGCGGTACTCACTTCGGCAATGAAAATGGGATACCAAAATGTGTGGGCGGTTTTCCAGCCGCACACATATTCTCGTACCTATAATCATTTTGACGAATTTGTAAAAGCTTTGTCTATTCCTAATAAAGTTGTTATGAGTGAAATATTGGCGGTGAGGGAAGAAAATGTATATGGAATTCAAACGGCTGACCTAGCACAAAAAATTGAAGGCAGTGTATGGTTTAAGGGTTTTGAAGAAATCTCTGAATATATTCTTGCCAATGCCAAACCCGGTGATTTGGTTTTAACCCTTGGCGGGGGAGATATCTATAAATGCGCCAATTTAATTGTTGAAAAATATGAACGGCTGTCTTAAATTTTGTCTAATAAATCAGCTTAATTCATTCCAATTAAAAATGAAAATCCTCTGCGGCAAACCATGCG
>URPG01000286.1 GCA_900549675.1 uncultured Oscillospiraceae bacterium
AATATAGTATATCAGATTCTTCAAAAAAAGTCATGAATCACTTTTAAATTTTTTGTGTTTTAAATTTATATTTTTGTTATATGCGAAAAACAACAAAGAAAAAAGCAAAATCGCCACAAATGTTTTGCGGTGATTTTGCTTTTAAATAATTTGACTACTTTGTCGAGAAGGATTTGTTTATATTTTGCTCAATAGCTTAAAGTTATCTTTCAACGATGGGTAAAGAGAATGATACACCTGATAACAAGCTTCGTATCGAGAAACATTTTCTTCTATTGGCAGGTGCTCAGGATTAGTCTTTACCATTTTTTCACAAGCCTCTTGTACAGAGGAATAAAGCCCTGCTCCCACACCTGCCAAAATAGCCACACCCAAAGCCGGTCCTTCTTTTGATTTCACGGTCTTAACCGGACAATTATAGGTATCAGCCAGCATTTGGCGCCATAGAGAAGAAGTTCCGCCGCCACCGCACGCATACATTTCGCTAAGGTTTACACCCATTTCTTTCAGTACTTCCACGCTGTCACGCTGAGAATAGGTAACGCCTTCCATAACAGCACGCAGCATATCATATTTGGAATGCATAGCGGATAGTCCAAAAAACACGCCACGGCAATCTGGATCTAAATGCGGAGTGCGCTCTCCCATCAGATAAGGCAAATATAAAAGTCTGTTGCAGCCAATCGGCGAACGGGCTGCCTGCTTATCTAGAATATAATAAGGGTCCACACCCAGGCCTTTTGCTGTTTGGATTTCTTCCAAACAAAAATTATCTTTAAACCATTTGAGAGATAAACCTGCGGCTTGGGTCACACCCATGACATGCCATGCTCCGGGAACAGCACAACAGAAAGTATGCACCCTGCCCTTCGGGTCGATAGATATTTTGTCAGTATGCGCAAATACAACACCGGAAGTTCCAATTGTGGTAAAAGCTTTTCCGTCTGTCACCACTCCGGTTCCCACGGCCGCTGCCGCATTATCTCCGGCACCTCCCACAACAGGTGTTCCGGGTTTTAACAGCGTGAGTTTTGCCGCATCCTCAGAAATCACACCGGTTATTTCAGGAGATTCATATACTTTCGGCAGTAAGCTTTTATCAATGTTAAGTTTCTCTAAAACTTCATCACTCCACCTGCGAGCGGGAACATCTAACAACTGCATGCCGGAAGCATCAGAAACCTCGGTGGCAAAATCACCTGTCAACTTATAGCGGACAAAGTCTTTCGGTAAAAGGATATGGGCACATTTTTCATAAATTTCCGGCTCATGATTTCTCACCCAAAGAATTTTAGATGCTGTGAAACCCGTTAAAGCCGGGTTAGCCGTGATTTGAATCAATCTCTCTGCCCCTATTTTTTGGGTCATCTCTTCACATTCTGCAGCTGTTCTTTGATCGCACCAAATAATGGATTTGCGCAGCACATTGCCATCTTTATCTAACATAATCAAACCGTGCATTTGCCCTGAAATGCCAATACCTTTAATTTCTGAAGAATCAATCCCTGTTCTTTCAATAACATCGGTAATGGTCCCAACAACTGCCTGCCACCAATCCTGAGGATCTTGCTCTGCCCAACCATTTTTTTCTTGGTACATCGGATATTCTATCATACTGTTTGCAATCACTGTACCTTCACGGTCAAATAAAACGGTTTTGGTTCCACTTGTGCCAAGGTCGATTCCTATTAAATAATCCATGTGAGCCCTCCACAATTTGTTTTTTCGTTAAACTATCTCTTTATGCTATATTTTCGCCTATTCCTCCATTATTGTCAATGGTTTTAGAGAATTTTTTAATAATATTTTATCAGTAAATATCTATAATTGATATCTTTAATATTTATAGACGTTTTATAGACGTGAAAAAACCCTGTGTGTAACTCACAGGGTCTCTTCGGCAAGGAAAATGAAAATATGTATATTTAGGATCGGTGTAATCAAAATTTAAAAGTTAGTCTTGGCTAACCTGTGATAAGAGTATAGCATGGTTTTGCTTATTCTGTCAAGCATTTTGAGAAGTTTTTTACGGTTTGTAAATAATGACATAAATTAGTCACAACTAACCGAAGTCATTGTTCTTTTTTACTGTTTCTTATCGCTGCATGGAGCAACAAATCTTAATTTGCTTATCCTGCATATACTCTGCGCCCCAATCGTAGATTGCAAATAAAATATCTTTTAAACTTTTTCCAAGTGGAGTCAAACTATATTCCACTTTGGGCGGTACAATCGGATAGACTGTTCTCATAATCAATCCATCTTTCTCTAATTCTCTCAATTGTTGCGTCAACATTTTTGGTGTTGCCTGTGGTATATTCTTTTGAATTTCGCCATTTCGCATGGTGCCTGACAATAAATGCCATAAAATAAGTGCCTTGTATTTGCCGCCAATCATTTTTAGTGCAACGTCTACCGGACAGATTAAATTTTCTATTTTATCTTTCATGGTTATCACTCCTTTTCATTCATGATTAACAAAGTTCCGGAAAGAATAATGTATCAATCGCTTTATTCTACAACTGTTACAATTATCTTCATTATATATACAGTATCTATACAGTATCTATGTTAAAGATATATGTTAAAATATTTAGGTATTTTCCAGCTAAAAATTCATGTAATAAAACCCTATACTATCTTTTTGGGTAGTATATTACAAAATTGTGCATACTTGCATATCTATTCTATAACATTTACAATAATAGCAGATGAAGTTTGTTTCGTCAAATCAAATTTTGAGGAGGTATATTCTAATATGAAACAACAAACTTTTTTAATAGATGGTATGAGTTGTTCTGCCTGTGCTCAGCGCATTGAAAAAACTGTTTCTCAATCTGAGGGTGTTAGTTCGGCAAATGTAAATTTCGCCAGTGAAAAACTCTATGTTACTTATGACGAAGAAACAATCAATGAAGAAACAATAAAAAATGTGGTGGATAAACTTGGCTATCATTTAGAAGATGAAGAAAGCAACCCAAATGCCGAAAATCATTTGCTCTTTCACGTAGAGGGAATGACTTGTGCTGCTTGTTCACAGCGCGTTGAAAAAACACTTTCCGGGCTTGACGGTGTTTCAAACGCTTCTGTCAATTTAGCTGCTGAAACAGCCTCTGTAGAATTTGACAATCAAAAAATTTCACAGGCTGAGATTTTTGATGCTGTAAAAAAGGCAGACTATAAGCCTGTCTCCGACAAAGAAACGGCGGCTG
>URPG01000287.1 GCA_900549675.1 uncultured Oscillospiraceae bacterium
TCGTCAGACAGAAGGGATTAATATTATTGCTAACATCTCTGTCTGTGCATCAAGAACCGCCATTACTTCTTCATTACGGATTATCGCAATAATATTAATCCCTTCTGTCTGACGAAGGCGAAGCTTTTGTAAGCTTTTCCCAACCCAAGCCGGTTGAGGTTTCATTTCTATAATGTCGTACTGGTCGGAACGATGGATATATTCCATCAAGTCGTTTGTGATAAAGCCATATGCGATTCGCTCTCCCATTTCCTTTTCCGGTAAAACCACACGGTTAACACCTATGGACTCCAGTATCTGTTTCTGTCTGGGGCCATTGGCTTTCGCTAAAATATAACCGACACCCATCTCTTTAACAATTGTGGCTGTTATTGCTGCCGCTTCAAAATCTTCACTGAATGCAATAATGACAACGTCAAAATTGCCAATACCAATTTTTTCAAGCGCTGATTTATCGGAAGAATCCGCCAAATATGCATGCGTGGTATATGCTGAAACTTCTTGGATAATATGCTCGTCCGTATCACAGCAAAGAACATTTAAACCATTGTCAAACAACGTTTTGGCTATACTGCGTCCAAATTTACCAAGGCCTAAAACCGCAAACTGCGTATTTTTATTAACTCGAATTTTGGAATTTTCTCTTTTTTTCATGATAAAAGCTCTCCTAATATAGATTTATCCAATCATTACGTCTTCATCGGGGTAACCAAACGTATCGCTTCCCCTATGCAGGTTATGCGACATAGAAATAATTAAAGTAATGGGACCTATACGGCCTACAAACATAAATAGCATTAACATAAGTTTTCCGGCAACGGAAAGGAACGGCGTAATACCGGTATTTAATCCCGTAGTTCCCAAAGCAGAGGATACTTCAAATATAATATCTAAAAGCCCATGAGGATATAAGGTATGATTCTCGGTAATAGAGAGAATTCCTGTTCCTATAAATAATAAAATAAACATCAAAACTATAATCGTCAATGCTTTTTGTAGGGTAAAAACCGAGATTGTCCTCTCAAAGGATACGATTTTCTTGCGGCCTTTCAAAATTGACCATACACTGCAAAAGATAATGGCCAATGTAACTGTTTTAATTCCTCCTGCGGTTCCTCCCGGGGATCCTCCAATCATCATAAATATGCTGGAGAGAAACTTGGATGTTTCCGTTAAACCATCCTGAGCAATTGTAGCAAATCCGGCGGTTCGCAGCATAACAGAGTGAAAAGCTGCCGCCAATACTTTTTCCGGAAAATTCAAAGGCCCCAGTGTCTTGGGATTGTTATATTCTATCAATAAAAAGAGTATCGTGCCGGAAACCAACAATACACCGGTTAAAATTAATGCCAGCTTTGTATGAAGAGAAAGACGTACTGTCTGCTTACACTTCTTAAAATATTTATATTTTACTTTATTGAGTAAATCTTGCCATACCATAAAGCCGATGCCGCCTACAATAACCAGTGCCATAATTGTAATATTAATTCCGTAATGATCCACAAACGGAATTAAACTTTCATCCCCGATGATATCAAATCCCGCATTGCAAAATGCTGATATAGAGTGAAACACACCATAAAACAAAGCTTTATACCAAACAATACCCTGACTCACAAAAGAAACAAATAATAGCATAGCACCGATAAATTCGCATACGAGAGTTCCTTTAATTACAAGTATAACCATTTTAACCATTCCTCCGGGAGAGGAATGGTTAAAAGTGGCCTGTATCGCTAAACGGCTTTTAAGCGAAATTTTTTTACCTATATTCACCATGAAAAATGTAAAGACAGTAATCAGGCTCAATCCTCCGATTTGAACGAGAATTAATATCACAAGCTTTCCGAAAATACTCCATGCCGAGGCAGTGGTAAGTGTAACAAGGCCTGTAACACATACCGCCGATACTGAGGTAAAAAAAGCATCTAAAATTGTAACTTCAACATTTTTTGCATGAGCAAAGGGAAGAGATAGCAGAAAGCCGCCAAATATGATAATTCCTAAAAAACTAAGAGAAATCATTTGAGGAGGAGATAACCTTTTGTGAACTTTTCTAAATATTAGCGGCGTATTTGATATTTCTTCGGGACTCATATATCCACCTTCTTAATGTTTTACAGAGAATCCTGTAGTTTGATAAGTCTAGTAATCTGTATCTTTCATTATTTTTAAGACACATCTTAATAAAGCGCATGGTTTCCTTAAGCTGTGAAATCGTCATATACTCAAGTACATACTCTCCTGCGGTTTTTCGCTTTCGGCGGAAACATCTATTGACTGAAGCCGCTGGGAAGATTGCATCAACCAAAAAAAGAGGTTCCTGCTCAATTTTTGATATTAATTAAAACCACTTTTCAATAAATGCTACGGTCATTGGAATTCATTACCCCTCTAACCCATGAGCAGACACTCATCTTTTTGATGAAAAAAGCTCTTTATCCTATCTTCTTGTGTTAAAGCTTTATCCATTTGAAGCTGTTGCTTAATATTTTTTGATTCTTGCCATCTTAATTGGTTCTTCAAATCATTTATTTTCACATTATAATTATGTTCCATTGTATAAATGCCTTATTCAAGTTTCTCATCACCTCCAAAAATGCAAAAAACATTATACTTTTGAGGCATGTTTCTCCTACTCTAGAGAAACGATTTCCTTGAAAGTATAATGCCTAAAATTATGGAATAACACTATTTAATTCATTGATTTAATAATATGCGAATCTACTCTTTTTGTCAAGATTTCTGTTTGTTTCTCTTGGCACTTTGATTGAAAAGCTTAATGAGGTTTCTCTAAAACACTTATGATTAACTGTAACTGGTTTAATGCGGGCAAGAACACCTCTATAATATCAAAATATAAATTCAGTTAGAAATGGTATGTCAAGCAAGAGCTGCAGCGTGCATAAATGTGAATCTTAAGAATCATAATATTATTAGCAATATGGAAGTGGTTCTATGAGATGGGTTATCTTTACCCTAAGCGGTATTGCCGCACAGTTCGGTACGACCTATTAAAAGCTGGCTGAGATTAATGGAATTAAAAAACCTGATTTGATTTATATGCGGCAAAAGATTAGGATTTGAAATGGTAATGAGTGTAAAGTAAATTATAAAAAATCGAATAGTCTGTAAAGTGAAATCCCTGCTGTTCATAGTTATATTATCCTACAATTGAAAGGTTTTTTCTATTTTCTATTT
>URPG01000288.1 GCA_900549675.1 uncultured Oscillospiraceae bacterium
GCTCTTTTACATTTTTATTTCCGGCCTCTTACAAAAACACAAAAGAAGAAAAAAATTTTTTATATGCTGTCAGCCTATTTTACATAGCTGAATCTCTCTTTTATGCGGATAAGCGCGCGAATATGATTGTCCTTTTTTCTTTCTATAATTCCGGATAAATTATTGATATTTCCTTCCGCAAGAATCAGTGAATTCTCTTTATTTTCCAGTACAATGCCAATATGGTCATGCTCTCTGCCATTAAAAACAGAATCAAATAAAATGATATCTCCCGCCTGCGGAATGGTTTCATCTTGGAAACTTTGAGTATAGAAAATTCTGTCATCGGCTATGGCCCATTCTTCCCATGCACCGCAGCCCGCCAAATTACAGGAAACACATTCTCTAGGACGCACCGGTATTTTCATTCCCGACTGTATGCAGCAGTGATATACAAAGGCAGCGCACCAATTACCGTCCGCTTCCTCCAACGACCATTTTGGAAAAGGATCTATAATAATACCAATATTGGAATAGGTTTGCATAACAAATCCATGATAACATTTAAGCGCCTTCTCTTTTGCAATTTGTGCCAAAAGCTTATTCGCCTTCATTAAAATTTCTTCTCCTCTGCCTGCTATTCTGATTTACTTTTTAAGTGTTTTTTCCATTCACCGCAATCTCCCAGTTTATCTCCAATGGAGTAATAATGATAAGGAGCATAAACGGTTGGTTTGAGGCGTGATAAATCAATTTTATTTTTATCCATATCAACGAAGCAGCTATCAATTTGGATATTTTTTATATCGGCTAAAAATAGGTGACTTCCATCCAGTTCAATTATCTTTGTTACCTCACATTCATAACACCAATTGGTTTCTTCCAAAATAGGCACATCTACTGATTTTCCCCATTGATAGCGATAAGCCACATCATTTTTAGATCTTTCTTCTCCTCTTACAGAGCCAAAATAATCGGCCAGCCAAATATTCTCTTCATTGATTAAATTTGCTGAGAATTTTCTCTCCCGCAAAATATTGGTCTTGGTCTGTTTTGTCCCACCAATGGTCATCATTAAATGCGGTGTTTTATCAACAGAAAAACCTATCCACGTGATGACACAAAAATTGGCACTGCCATCCTCATTTTTTGTGCCAACCAAATACATTGGCTGCGGGCTGAAAACGAAATCCGGCGATATATTTATTTTTTCCATCTTTATCTCCTCATAAATATAATAAAAGGGAATTAAAAATATAAAAAAGGCAAATAGTAAGAAACCACTTGCCTCATTTCTTTTTAACGTGACTCAGTTTGTACGGTTGCCACAGCACCCTCAGCATCATCCATTCTTACCGCAGCACCCAAAGCGGCGGCATCCATGTTGACGGGTACTGCATAATCATTGCCAATCACCCAACAGGAATTTGCTCCGTTAATCTGCACTGAAACAGGAACTTCCATACTGCCGGTCTTGGTATTGATATTTTCAAGATTAACCGTAGCATAAATAGAATCTTTGGTCAGTTTATTAATCTGAGCTTCCGAACCGATTACGGATACTGATAAAGATTTGGTCACCAGTTCGGGATTAAGTCCGGCAGGAACATTGATTAATTTAATATTGGTCACTGTAAATTTCGCTTCTTTATACCCGTTTAAATTGAAGGAAACCTCTACTGAATCCACACCGCTGATATTTTTTATGTCTGCCGTTTCAGGAATTTCCAAAGTGAACGTGCGCTGTGCCGTTGAAATCGTTTTAAAATCAATCGGCTGAGATTCCAAATAGAACTTATCTATGGCAGACAATTTGTCCGCCGAACCCGCAATTTCAATGGTGGCAGGTTCAATTGTAATTCTTGAATCCGCAAAGCTTTCGGGGCGATTTAACAGATTCAATTCCAAAGGCACTGTCTTTTTCGGCAGAGCAACAATGGAAACATCCACATTCTTCGTGCTCAACTCTAAATATTTTTGACTTGCCTCATCAATCGGAGCGTTTTCTTCTCCATAAAGAGTAATTTTGCTGTTAAAAGCAACATCTTGTTTCACTACATCTTTTACTTCATGAGAAACCACTGCACGTTTAATTTTATTGACAACAGATTCAGGTCCGCTGATAATCACTTCATTTTCGGAGAAAGAAGGCGGTGAACCATAAAATCCCGAATCAAGCTGATACTTCACTTCGTTTTCTATCGGCAACGTTATTTTTTTTACGCGGTCATACTGCACACTGATTTCAGTAGGCGTAACCGATGAAATCTGAAAATCTTTGAAAGGATGTGTTTTCTGCACCTTCAAGGTCAGTTTATCCGTTTGCAGTGCTGTACCTGTTACTTTTGTGGAATCTGGATTGAAATTTGCCTCGACAATGAAATCATCTGCCGTTAAATTATTGATGACAGAGGTGTTGCCGGTAACAGAAATATCAGCCGTATCCTGCGTCTGAGAAAAAATTGCTAACCCATCATTTTGTGCTCTTTCAGAAATATTAATCTTTATCGGAACTTCCTGCATCTTTCGCGGCATTTTTTCAGAAGCTTCTGTATAAGACATGGCAAACCAAATCACAATGGCTGTTAATATAGAAAAGCCCATGACAAAACCATTATGATAAAAGGGATTGAATTTCGTGTTTTTTTTACCGGTGTTATTCATTCTTATCAGCCTCCTTCTTCTTGAAGCCGATCCTCATTCTGCCAAATAGACCTGTACCCTCCGGACTATCCTCATTATTCAAAAGGAGATGTTGTTTTAGCAATTCACTCAACTGGGCGCGGGTAAGATTACGCGACAGAACTCCTTTTTCAGCAAATGAAATCTGTCCGGTTTCTTCTGATACCACTACAACCACAGCATCAGAATCTTCACTAATTCCTAGCGCTGCACGATGCCGGGTCCCCAGTGTGGCACTGACTTTATGGCTGCTGGTCAGCGGCAATATACAGCCTGCCGCATATAGGTTTCCCCTGCGAATCAGCAAAGCACCGTCATGCAGCGGAGCTTTATTGTAAAAAATATTCCCAATAATTTGTGCATTGGGCTTAGCTTCAATGATTGTTCCGGTTGCCGCTACTTCATCTAGCCGTGTTTCTCGTTCAAACACCACCAAAGCACCCATTCTCATTTGCTGGAGCATAGCGGCGCCATCCACCACGGCCTCAATAGCCTCTGAAACAGCAGCATTATAATCCTTACTGTCTTTTCCCC
>URPG01000289.1 GCA_900549675.1 uncultured Oscillospiraceae bacterium
GACTGCTTACATATTTTATCTTATGAAGTGAATTTTGTCAAGCTTAAATTTCTACTTTTTTACTCTTTACTCTTATATTTAAGTATCTTTCTTTCACTTAATGCTGTTTAACTTGAAAAACCGCTTTTCGGCATCACAACCTTTCTTCCCACCAATTTTTATTTACCGCACAAACATCCATGGAAACACATTGACAAACACGGTTATGGCTAATATAATATGTAATAAAGCAAAATCTTATTTCCCTAACTTTTTGTATACAGAATCTCTGCTTATTTGTTTGTATCCTTGGGAATAACATTCTTCTGCAATTGAATCAAGATTGCTTGGTCATGAAACTTTCCTGTCCTTTCCAATTGGGATAGGTTTTTTTATATTCATCTGCTTGGGAGGCATAAAAATGGTCTATTCTTTTTCTGACAGAGTTCAAAATCTAAAACCCTCCGCTATACGAGAAATTTTTAAATATTCCGCTCATCCCGATTACATTCCTCTCTCAGCGGGAAACCCCGCTCCCGATGCTTTTCCTGTAAAAGAAATTGCTGAAATTTCTCAGACACTGCTTACGGAAAATCCCATTTTAGCTTTACAATACGGTATGACAGAAGGGTATCCCCCCTTGCTGGAATATCTCAAGATAAATTTGCAAAAGCGTTGCTTATTCCGTGAACAAGACACCCTGTTAATTACAAGCGGTGCACAGCAAGGAATGGACTTATTGACCAAATCCGTATTGAACCGAGGCGATACCGTTCTTTGTGAAGCACCCAGTTTTATTGGTTCTTTAAATGCGTTTCGTTCTTACGAGGCAAATTTGGTAGGTTTGCCGATTGAACCGGATGGCGTCAGTATTTCCGCTTTGGAAGAAGCACTGCAAACAAACAAAAACATTAAATACTTCTATACCATTCCAAATTTTCAAAACCCTTCCGGTGTCACTATGAGCCTTGCCAAACGTCGGCAGGTCTATGAATTGTGCCGAAAATATCACGTATTAATTTTAGAGGACAACCCTTACGGTGATTTACGCTTTGCCGGAGAAGATGTTCCCGCTATAAAAACTTTAGATCACGACGGAATAGTGGTCTATGTAGGTTCATTCTCTAAAGTTGTGGCACCGGGCATTCGTGTCGGATATGTATCTGCTCCCGAAGAACTGGTTGGAAAAATGGTAGTGTGCAAACAGGGAGAAGACGTCCATACTAATATGTGGGGACAAATCGTTTGTCACCGTTTTATGACCAATTATCCTTTTGAAGAGCATCTCCAAAAATTACAATCCATTTACCGGCATAAAGCAGAGATTCTCATAGATGCACTGCATCAATATCTTGAACCGCAAGGAATCACTTGGAATTCCATAGAAGGCGGTTTATTCGCATGGTGCACCTTGCCTGCTGGAATTGATTTAGTTGATTATACGAACAGAGCCTTAGAACAAAAAGTATGCATTGTACCTGGCACCGCTTTTTTGACAGATGAAAAACAACCCTGCTCTTCTTTTAGAATCAATTTTTCCACACCTACCGACGAGCAGCTTTTACTTGGTATACAACGTTTAGCCACACTACTTTAACCTTATGAGGAGGAACTTATGGAACAACAAGAGAAAAAGAAACGGATTGTCAGTTTGATTCAGCCTACAGGTGTATTTACGCTAGGCAATTATTTAGGCGCTCTAAAACGTTTTGCCGAATTGCAGGATGATTATGATTGTATATACGGTCTAGCTGATTTACATGCGATTACGGTTCGTCAAAATCCGGCTGATTTTCGTAAGACAATTTTAAGCTCTTATGCGATTATATTGGCCTTGGGCATTGACCCGCAAAAAAGTCTTTTCTTCATTCAGAGTCATGTTCCTGAACATTCTCAGCTATCCTGGATATTAAATTGCTATACGCAATTTGGCGAACTCTCCCGCATGACACAGTTTAAAGATAAGTCTTCCGCCCATCCTGACAACATCAATGCTGGCTTATTTACCTATCCCAGTTTAATGGCGGCTGATATTCTTCTTTACAATGCCGATTATGTGCCTGTTGGTCATGACCAAAAACAACATATTGAAATCACCCGTAATATTGCCGAACGATTCAATACCACTTATTCTCCCACCTTTGTCATTCCCGAGCCATTGATTGCTGCTAAAGGTGCTAGAGTAAAATCTTTACAGAACCCTACCAAGAAGATGTCTAAATCAGATGAAAACATCAATGGATTCATTTCATTGCTTGATAAACCCGATGACATTATGAGAAAATGCAAGCGTGCTGTCACCGACAGTGAGGCCCGTGTTTATTACGGAGAAGGAAAAGACGGTATCAACAATTTGATGGAAATCTACTCCTTGATGACAGACAAAGACTTTGCTGCCATTGAAAAGGAATTTGAAGGAAAAGGATACGGAGATTTTAAAATCGCCGTGGCAGAATCAATTATTGAAAAACTGCGCCCCATTCAAGAAACCTATTCAAAATTACTGGCAGACAAAGCTTATCTTGAGTCCTGCTATCAAAAAAGTGCTCCTATTGCTTCTTCTATAGCCGGACGCACTTTAGGCAAAGTTATGAAAAAAATAGGCTTTATTCCCTATAGATAAATTAATTGGTTTCATGGTTTCTTTGCTGTTCATTTTGCAGCACCATAGCAAGCAATAAAAAAACAGACATCCGGGGATGTCTGTTTTTTTATTCTATTTCTTCATATTGTTTTAATAAAGCGTTCGCCAGTTTCGCATTAACCTGTATAAACTTTTCGCTTTCTTGGTATTCAATCGCCTCTAATATTTTTAACGACTCTTCATATATTTCCGCACGAATGGCATGATAAATCGGTTCCTTTTTACCGGGCATAAACAGGGCGAATTCAAAATCCCCTTCTTTTTCTCTGCTAAAAAGCGCCTTCAACTTATTCACCTTATATTTATTTAAAACCGTGGTGCAAAGCGCACTTTTCACAAGTTCTAACGCTACATCATCATGACCGCTGTCAAAAATCAGTAATTTTTCTTTCAATTCTGCGGGATTGCGAACAATTCGTTTGCGATAACCTGCAATTTGCTCCGGAATTTCAGTCACAGAAACATTTCCCACAGGCAAAAAAAGCAATGCGTATTTAAATTTAATATCAATAAATATGCCCATGGTGTCGGAAGATTTTTTGC
>URPG01000290.1 GCA_900549675.1 uncultured Oscillospiraceae bacterium
GCTTGTACGCATAAAATCTCACAAAACACATATATTGGTAACAGAGAACAGAAATATAATATGATTGAATACTTATATCATTATATCAGGGGTGAATTATGAAACCGACCGTTTTAAATAATCTTTCTTATGGTGTGTATGCCATTGGTGTGAAAGACGGCAATAAGGCGTCTGCCTGCATTGTCAATACCGTTATGCAGGTTGCCAATGGTCAGCCGCCGCTGTTAGCCGTTAGTATTCATCGCGATAGCTATAGCTACCGCTGTATTGAAAAAAGCGGGATTTTTACCGTTTCTGTTTTATCAGAAGCAACACCGGGAACCGTGATAGGAGCACTGGGTTTCAATTCCGGAGAAAATACCAACAAACTGGAGAACATTCGCCATAAGGTTTTGGTGGAAGGCGTGCCTGTCATTAAAGAAAATACTTGTTGTTGGTTTCTTTGCAAAGTAAAAAATAAGGTAGAAAGCGGTACACAGGCGCTTTATGTGGCAGAAGTAGTGGCGGGCAGTGATGAGTCCGTCGGTAAGCCAATGACCTATGAATATTACCGTCATGTGATTAAAGGCGGTTCGCCGAAACAATCTCCCACTTATATTCCTCCGGAAAAAACCTTTGACAAGCACAGCGGTGAGAGTTTTGTGTGCTCTGTCTGCGGATATGTATACAGTGACCGAAATTTTGGTTTTGAAGAATTACCAAGTGATTGGCTCTGTCCGGTTTGCAAAATGCCCAAACGTGTTTTCGTCAGAAGATAATTCATTCCTTAATGAAATAAATCTGGGAATCTGCTAAATAGGAGTTGCCGATGAATAGAATCAATTTAATTTGTTTGGGTGTTTCGGACATAGAAAAATCTCTTTCTTTTTATCAAAGCTTAGGATTTCAAACTTTGGCTGAAAAAAACGCACCTATTGTATTTTTTAACAATCAAGGCAGTAAATTAGAACTGTACCCGATTGAAGAACTTGCAAAAGATATCAATGCCGATGCACCGCCGCCCATTAACCGTACGCAATTCAGCGGCATTACATTGGCTTGTAATATGAAGTCAAAGCAAGAGGTCGATGATTTGATGTTGCGGGTAAGAGAAGTGGGCGGCAAAATAGCAAAAGAACCGCAAACGGTTTCCTGGGGCGGTTACAGCGGATATTTCCAAGACCCTGACGGCTACTATTGGGAAGTTGCCTATGGTGATTCGTGGAAATTTGATGAGAATGATATGTTGGTGATAGATTCTTAATCCATACAAATCCGGGGTACAGATATAGTTTGAATTTCTGGAAAATTAATAGAAGAATAAAAAGATAAAACGCATGAAAAGCTTCCTGATAAAGGCAATTCATGCGTCTTTTGATTGATAAAATATGAGGCAATAGATTTTTGCTATTGCATAGAATTGGAATTATTGGAGGTACTTGGTAAACCGGATAAGTTGTTTCCTTCGTTGCCATCTGGCAGTGAGCGCAGATATTCATTGCCGTTTCTGGCGGCAACAGCTACGCCGCGAATGCCGCCTTGTTTGGCTAAGGCTACACCTTCTTGTTTGGATAAAATACGGCCGTCGGACAATTCATAGCCGGAAACCTTTCCTTTTTGTTTTACCAAACGGGTAATTGATTTAGCATCGGGCTGTGGTACGGGTGTAACGAGATTAATGTTCATGGGCAAATTTCCGTATTGTTGTGTATCGTGCATAATGAAAACTCCTTTCATGGTAAATGTTCAAATAATTATTGAAGTTATCATTATTGTATCGCCGCTTAAATTAAATATGCATGTATAGCGAGAGGCAACTAAAGTAATTTTTTATATTCGGCAAAACTTGCTTTTTCTTTCTAAATATTATACAATCTTAGATGAAAAAAGCGTGTAACTTTATGGTTGGAAAGGGGCTAAACATGACAGATCAAGAATTGAAGGAACTCAGGGTTGCGGCCGCTAAGGTAAGGATTGGCATCATTGAGGGCGTTTTTCATGCCAAATCAGGCCATCCGGGCGGTTCGTTATCTTCCGCAGACATTATGACATATCTTTATTTTAAAGAAATGAATATTGATCCGCAGAACCCTCGTATGGAGAATCGTGATCGTTTTGTGCTTTCAAAAGGGCATTGTGCACCGGGACTGTATTCTACACTTGCGAACCGTGGATATTTTTCAACAGAGGAATTAAAATCTCTGCGTCATATCGGTGCTATGCTGCAAGGACATCCCGATATGAAGGGAACCCCCGGTATAGATATGAGCACAGGCTCCTTAGGGCAAGGGATTTCAGCCGCTGTAGGAATGGCATTGGCAGGTAAATTGGACAACAAAACGTATCGTGTCTATGCACTGCTCGGTGATGGAGAAATTCAAGAGGGACAGGTTTGGGAAGCCGCGATGTTTGCCGGACATAAAAAACTCGATAACCTCTGCTTGTTTGTGGATTATAACGGACTGCAAATTGACGGAAGAATCGAAGATGTAGGCGGTCCTGAGCCAATTGACGAGAAATTTAAAGCTTTTGGCTTTGAGGTGATGTCTATTAACGGCAATTGCTTTGAAGAAATTGAAAAAGCCGTGGAATGGGCAAAAACGGTTCAAGATAAGCCTGTGGCTATTATTGCTAAAACAATTAAGGGACGCGGTGTATCTTTCATGGAAGATAAGGCCTCTTGGCATGGTAAAGCACCGAATGCGGAAGAGTATGAGATTGCTATGAAAGAGCTGAAAGCGAATCTCGCAAAGGAGGAACAATAATGGCTGATATTGTGAATAAGGCAACTCGAGAGAGTTTTGGAGAGGCCATTGCTGAACTGGCCAATACAAACCCTGATATCGTTGTGCTGGACGCAGATCTTGCTGAGGCGACGAAAACAGGTATTTTTAAAAAACAGCATGAAGACCGCTTTATTGACTGCGGGATCGCCGAATGCAATATGATTGGGATTGCCGCGGGTTTAGCCACTTGCGGGAAAATTCCTTTTGCGGCGTCTTTTGCCATGTTTTCTGCCGGCAGAGCTTTTGAGCAGGTAAGAAATTCAGTTGGCTATCCGCATTTAAACGTGAAGATTGTAGGCTCACATGCCGGTGTTTCCGTAGGTGAAGACGGCGCCTCTCATCAGTGCTGTGAGGATCTTGCCCTTATGCGTACCATCCCGGGCATGGTGGT
>URPG01000291.1 GCA_900549675.1 uncultured Oscillospiraceae bacterium
CGCCAACTTATTTAGGAAATGTAATTTTAGGCAATATTGAGGAGAATCAAGTGGAACAGGATGCGGCAATTCAAAATGCGGATAAAATTTTTATCGTAACCTCATCGGATGTCTTTAACATATATATCGCTCAGATTCTTCGACAAAAGCAAGGAGAAGAGCTCAAGATTATAGCAAGAATAAATGAGCCTGAAAGGGCCGATGCCTACAGTATTTTTAATATAGAAACCGTTTCGGTTGAAGAAATGTTTGCTGAAGAAATTCTTCGTAAAATGAGATCACCGGTCAATGAGGATTAATCATGAAAAAGAGAGCTTTGGTAATTGGCGAAATGCCAAATATTATTTTTGCAACGCATCTGCTGGTAGACAGAGGATATCAGGTTGCTGTCATTGGCAGAAATCGTAAAGAAGCGTCTGAAACAGCGGAAATGACAAATGTTCCGGTGCTGTATGGTGATGAACTTTCCTCTCAAATATTGACAAAAAGTAAAATGCAAGGTGCTGATATTGCTTTGGTGATGCTGCCGAAAGATGAGGATAATTTTGTGGTATCTCTGCTGTGCAAGCGCTTTTTGAAAATTAAAAAAATTATTACAGTTTTAAAAAATAATCATAAGATGAAAGATTTCTATCAAGCCGGGATTGACTCTGTGGTTTGTGAAAACGCTTCTATCGCTAGTATGCTCGATCAACAGGAATTTTTGGACGGCATGGCAACATTGGTTCCTATCAGCGGAGGGCGAGTAAATGTAATGGAAGTGCCGATTTATGAATCTGCCCCTATTGTCGGAAAAAAACTATGGGAAATAGAACTGCCCGGTGAGGTGATTGTAGGCTGTATTTTAAGAAAAGAACACAGCATTGTCCCGAGGGGAGATACCCGTATCCTAGCGGGTGATATTCTTATTCTCATTGCATCAGACCAGCAAGAGGTTGCGGCAGTACGCAAGATAACCGGTCATGACATTAAAAATAAAATATAAATGAAGATAAGATTAAACGGAAAGAGAGTAAACAAGAATAATGATGAGTGAAAAAATTACACAACCTCCTGCACGAGAAGTGGCACTGTCCCTACACAAGCTTTCGCCCAGTGAAGTTTATGAGGCACTGGGCAGTTCAGAAAGCGGTTTGTCAAATCATGAGGCGGAAACAAGAATCAAAAAGTATGGTAAGAATCTTTTGGAAGAAAAAAAAGGAACACCGTTATTGGTTAAGTTTTTATCCAACTTTACGCACTTAATGGCAATCCTTTTGTGGGCGGCCGGTCTTGTAGCGTTGATTGCTCAAATTCCTGAGCTTGCCATAGCAATTTGGATGGTCAATATTATCAACGGTGCTTTTAGTTTTTGGCAGGAATTTCGTGCAGGCAAGGCAACAGAAGCGTTAAAGAAAATGCTGCCTGCCCATGTACGTGTACTGCGAGAAGGCAAAGAACAACAGCTATTGGCAGAAGATTTAGTGCCGGGTGATGTTATTCTTTTAGAGGAAGGCGATAAAATTTCAGCCGATGCCCGTTTGGTAGAAGACAATGATTTAAGGGTAAATCAATCCACCTTAACAGGGGAATCTCATCCTGTACATAAGAGCCGTGACAGTGTTCTTAGAGATGACTTAACCCGTGCCGAGCAACCGAATATGATTTTTGCCGGTACTACAGTAGCCGCAGGTACCGGTAAAGCAGTTGTTTATGCAACTGCTATGGCAACCGAGTTTGGTAAAATTGCGCATCTAACTCAAAGCTTGAAAGAAGAAAGCAGTCCCCTGCAAAAAGAAATGGGTAAGGTGACTAAAAAAGTTTCCGCTATTTCTGTCAGTATCGGAATTGTGTTTTTCTTTTTGGCTATTTTTTTGGCGGACACAGAGCCCGTTGCTGCCTTTATTTTTGCTTTGGGCATGATTGTTGCCTTTATTCCCGAGGGCTTGCTGCCTACTGTAACACTTTCTTTAGCAATGGGCGTGCAAAGAATGGCTAAGCGCAACGCTTTGATTAAACGTCTTTCAGCCGTAGAAACACTGGGCTGTACGACGGTGATTTGTACCGATAAAACGGGTACTTTAACCCAAAACGAAATGACAGTCAGCAATCTATGGACAAACGGTGTTCATATGGAAGTTTCCGGGGTGGGATATGACGCCACAGACGGTGATATCCTTGCGGCCGGGAAACCTGTTTCCGCCAAAGATTCCAACGTATCGGAACTGCTGACAGCGGCAGGACTTTGCTGTAATGCCCGTTTGCTCCCTCCCAATGGGGAATCCTCTCGTTTCACTGTTTTAGGTGATCCCACAGAAGCTGCTTTGATTGTATTGGCTCAAAAATATGGACTGGATTTGGATCAACTGCGTTGTGATATTCCTCGCTTGCGTGAACTTCCTTTTGATTCAGGACGTAAACGTATGAGTACCATTCATCAAAATATAGACGGAAGCCGTCTTGCCTATGTAAAAGGTTCTCCGAAAGAAGTTTTGGATTTGTGTGTATCCCAAAAAAGCAATGGCAAACTGGTGCCGATGAATGAACAGAATCGTGCCGATATTATGGCTGTCAATGACGAATATGCCCGAAACGGTCTGCGTGTGTTAGCCATTGCAGTAAGAAATATCACAGAGGACGACGAGGTTCCTGTCAGCTTGGGGGCTTATACGCCCGACATTATTGAAAAAAATCTTACCTTTTTAGGTTTGATTGCCATGGTAGACCCGCCCCGTCCTGAAGTGGCTGAAGCCGTAAAAAGATGTCATAATGCAGGTATTCGAATCATTATGATTACAGGAGATTATGGATTAACAGCAGAAAGCATTGCCCGCCGTATCGGTATTATCAAGGGCAATCATCCCCGTATTATTACCGGAATCGAACTGGAGAGCATGCCGGCAGAAGAACTGAAAAAGGCACTTTTGGATGAAGTCGTTTTTGCCCGTGTAGCTCCGGAGCAGAAGCTGCAGGTAGTCAATGCTTTGCAGGATATGAAGCATATTGTGGCAGTAACCGGCGATGGCGTTAATGATTCTCCTGCCCTAAAAAAAGCTGATATTGGTGTTGCTATGGGAATTTCCGGTACGGATGTCGCAAAAGAAGCCGCTGATATGATTTTAACCGACGATAACTTCGCCTCGATTGTCAATGCCA
>URPG01000292.1 GCA_900549675.1 uncultured Oscillospiraceae bacterium
CAGGAAATAAGGATCGACTTCGCTGTTTTTCCGGCAGCCAGCTTATATTTTCGATATTGTCTGACTGCAAAGTGTTCCAGATTCTCTGCCTCCAATTCTTCAAATAATTCATCTACCGCATTCTTAAATTCTTCATCGTCTTCTCTCGTTTCACTGGCGTTGATAAATTCCAAAAGCGTAGAAAAATTTTGTTCTTCTTCCGGTGCTTCATACCAGATATAACCGATCAGGGCAGAGTACAGAAGGCGTTCCGCTTATAGTGATAGGTAAGGTTTTGATATTATCTCCACCTTTTCCCCCACTTCACACCGGACATGCGACTTTCACCGCATCCGGCGCTCCATCGATTGTCTTCACAAGACATTTAATCAGTCACCAAATTTAAGTTTTATATTATTGCTGACAGGTTCGCCTGCTCTCGCAGACTATTGATTTTCACGAGCATCTTTTTTGTGATATTGAGTGTTTTTATCAGGTCTTTTATTGCTGCTTGGGGCAGTTCTTGTAACAGAATCAGATATTTTTTGTGAATCAGAACCATGTTTTTATATCTTTCAAATCCACCAAGTGATCCTGGTACTTTGAGCCATACAGCTACATGTTCCGCATCTGCGAATTCTTCTCCACTGATTGCACATTTTCCCTTTTGAGCAGAAAATAAAGATATTTTACTGTCATGGTATTCTGTGCTATGACCAACGGATATTTTTTCTCTCAGTCCTTTCAGAACATACTGATTAAGGTTAAGTTCTGTATGAATCAGAGCACGACCTTCTTTTGTATAACTACAAACGATTGATCGCTTCGCCATCGGTATTTTATTTTTGATGAATGCAATCGGATAGATCATCTGGTCAATTCCTGAAACATATCGAATCATTTTTGACTGTCCGAATCTTTCCTTTTCTGCTTGGGTGATAGTTCCACCCTCATGTTTTAGCATACTTCCTGTTTCTGTATTTAACCTGTTCGTCAAAACTGTCATTACTCGCCTATGGAGTTCTCTGCAATCAATACTGATACAGGTGGCAAGCTGATAGTAATTCTGTATGCCTAACACCATGGAGTTATATAGCTGAATTTCTGATAAACAACTTTTTTTCTCTCTGGGTTTTGCGATGTTTTTCGCTTGTTCCACTAGCTTTGCTCTTTCAATTTCAACCTTTTTGTCACAGATTGCCGACTGCACCACATATTTATGATGCTTCAACCTTACCCTTATTTTGAATCCAAGAAACTCTGACCACCGTTTTCTGGTGTTCACAATCCTTGTTTTCTCAGGGGACACCTCTAATTTCAACCTCTCTCCAATCCACTCCGTAACCGCTTCTTTTGTCCTGACTGCGTCCTCTTTCGTTCTACAGAAAATCCTAAAATCGTCCGCATACCGAATGATATGCATTTCTTTCATTTCTGTGTTTTTCATAATCCTATAACCATGGCTTTTATCAAAAACCTTAGTTTTTCCGATTATTCTTTCTCGCCCTCTGCTTATAGCAATTGGATTTTCCTCCCATTGACTGGCTATCCACCAATCCAATTCATTTAGAACGATGTTTGCCAGTAGTGGTGAGATAATTCCTCCCTGTGGTGTACCCTTGTCGGGCAATACCGTTGTATTATCGGGCATTTTAATTGGAGCTGTTAGTATTCGCTTGATAATAAAAATCAGCGTTTTATCATGGATACCCAGCGACCATATCTGTCTGATTAACTTGCTATGATTTACGTTATCGAAAAATCCTTTAATATCAAACTCAATAACATAATGAAGGTTCATCATTTGAAGCATGGTGTAGGTTCTGTTAATGGCATGTTCAACGGATCTGTTCGGACGAAATCCATAACTATTATTGCTGAACTTTGCTTCGCAGATTGGTTCCATGATCTGCTTGATACATTGCTGTATCAGCCTATCCCATATGCATGGGATTCCCAGCGGACGTGTTTTTCCGTTTGGTTTCGGGATATCTTTCCGTCTTACAGGCTTTGGTCTGTAGCCGTGTTCGCTTCCCGTAACAATAAATCTCACTCTTTTTACCACATCATCAGGAGTTTGACTCCCAATATCTGTGATGTTCTTTTTGTCTGTTCCTGCCGTGTAGCTGCCTTTGTTCGCTTTGATGTTTCGGTACGCAAGTAAAATGTTATCCCTGCTCACTATCAAATCCATAAGATTCTCAAATACTTCACCGTTCTGACTTTTTTGATATAGTTCATCAAAAGTATCTTGCATTCCATAGTACTCCGCATGACGCAGGTCATCTACACATAATGTTTTACTTTTCTTTGGCATAAGGCATCACCTCCTCTCGAAAGTGACCCTTTTGGTCTTACTCGTAATCCTTATCATAAGACTGAATAATGCCTGTTTATTTCAACCGACTTGTGACCATTCCTCCGAGTTCCTCTTTTTCGCAGAACTCATCATAAGTTCGATCACGGCTTTTCAGCACCAGTTCACCTGCTTATTTTCTTCGTCAGGCTATCCCATAATGGAATCTGATGCCTTTCCACGTTCCGATAATCCTATCTGTACATATATCCTTAGGTCTCTGCTATAGTCCTGTCAGCTTGGATGTGCCTGTAACACAACATGGTCGTTCGTAGGGTCAATTTCTACTGAACCACACTGACTGCGCTTTAACGCACCCATACATTTCTATATGGTCTTCTTTTAGAACCGTACATTCGCAGTTTTCGTCAGTTTACTCGCCAAAGTAAACATTCTAACCATAGATATTTTATAGATCCTAGACCTATAGGTAGCGCACCCCACCTCTGGGGCGTTTTCGAGAATCTTTTGGCAGATTCCTACGACTACTCTCGGTCGTTGTCACGGAGCTTCTCACCCCAGCCATTACAGCTGACGCAAGTCCGTCAAGGATAGACGTTTCAGGGCGTTACCCCATCATTCCACCTATCGGATTACCAGTTCACAGACTGGTTATTATTTAATAAACCAACACTGTGCGCAGACTTTTTACCGCCTGCGAACGTGTCGCACTCACCCAGAAATCCTCGGAAGATTTTTCTCCCTCCCCTTTGGTGTTTGCAATAATTGTCGTCACCAGTTTCAGGATATCTTTTTCAGACCGTATATAAGCAAATGGATTGTAATGAAGAGACTTAG
>URPG01000293.1 GCA_900549675.1 uncultured Oscillospiraceae bacterium
AAATCTTTGAAATAGATAACTTCTTCCTTTTTGACTGTATTGGAATATAATTTATCAAAAGATACTGTCCGTGATCTTAATCCCATTTTAGCCAGAATATCGTCAGGAATTGTTAAAAATTCCTGAATAGAAATATCCTGTTCAATGAAACCATTTTTAACATAAACTACACGATCAACAATATCCATAAGCCAATAGAGCCTATGTTCAGCTATGACGATTGTACATCCAGCTTCTTTCCACTGTTTTATGACTCCAGCCAACTCATAGATTGCTTCGATATCCAAGTTGGAAGATGGCTCATCCATGACCAGAATTTGAGGAAAGAGTGTTGCCACAGAAGCACAAGCAATCTTTTGTTTTTGTCCTCCAGATAGAGCAAATAAACTTTTTCCAAGTAAAGGAGTTAGTTTTAGTTTATCTACAATTTCTTCAAAACGCTGATATATGTTTTCCTTTTCCATTCCAATATTTTCGCAAGCAAAAACAATTTCTGAATCCGTTTGCACAGTGTAAAACTGCGATTTGGGATTTTGAAAAACGGAGCCAACAAAAGGGGTTAGTTCGTAAAGCTCACTTTTCTTTGTATTAAATCCGCAAACGGTAATATCACCAGAAAGTTCTCCCTCATAAAAATTGGGAATTAAGCCGTTAATCATTCGCGACAATGTTGTTTTTCCACATCCAGAGCTACCACAAAGTAGTACTACCTGCCCCCTAGGAATCTGTAGATTAATATTATGTACTCCGGCGTCGGACTTCGCATGGTTATATACAAAGTCTACCTGTTCCAATTTTATCATTAAAAGCACCAACTCCTATTTGTAAATTATAAAAACAATAATGCAGCATATAGTGGCAAAGAAAGCAATTCCATCTCTCCAAGTAAAGCCAATGGGGCAGACATTCGTTCTTTTAACTGGTGAGTTCAATCCTCTTGTGAGCGCTGAAGCTGCTAGATCATTTCCTATAGAGACGATGCTTGTTAAAAAAGGTACCATACGGTATTCAAGCATTTTCATAGGGTTTCTTATGGAACCCACTTCACGCATCACCATAGCATCTTTCACATGTCCATATTCTTCGATAATAGTTGGAAAAAAACGAAACAATACAGAAAAGGGCATGGATATTTTTTTTGTTACATGCATCCGATCCATAGCGGCAACAAACTCGCTTACAGTTGTGCTTACAATTAGGAAATATGCCATCATCATTCCAGGTAAAATTTGTGTAAAGAGCGCAATCATTCCTGTAAACAGAACATTAATGATATTAGGCAAGTATGGAATCAATAGTTTTGGCACTAATGCTGAAAACAAATACATCCCCAAGTAATAGACCGCCATTTTATATTTTTTTAATACTACCAAAAAAATCAACGGTAATATTGCAAAGAGTAGATGCATTGTTTCAATAATCGGTGAATCTGAAGGCACCAACATGATAGATGATACTGTAAGGCACAAAAAAATTTTTGTTCGTGGGTCTAAATAGAGTTGCTTTGCTTTTGCTGTCGTATCGTAAATATCACTTATCATAATGTCACCGTTTACACTAAACCACTTTTTTCAAAATGCTTTTTCATTACTGATTTTCCAATCAGACCACCGATAATGCCAGCAATAAAACCGCCGATCACCATTACTGGGAAAACCCATCCAGTAGTCAATGCACCATGTACTGTATTTACATAAGTATCTCCATAGGTGACAGCTGTTTGAGAAAGCCAATCTTCGCTGGCAGAAATCCAGTGGATGTAGTTCCCGCAGATACAGGTGGATAAAATACCATAGCAGATAACGGCCATCTTTCTACTTGAATATTTGGTAGCTTTAAATAGTAGTTCGCAAATAATGCCAACAACAACACCCCAAATTAAAAGGTCATACCCCATGCCTGTTAGGATCATTACAAGACCAAATAGAATTTCAAAAATCAGAAGCATACCAGCCTTTTTTACTTTTGTAAAATACAGCATCATAGGAATACCGCCGATTATTGGGAGAATAATTGGCAACAGTATAAAGCCAATAGGGATTAATCCTACAGTACAAGCAATCACGATAACAATTACCATGTAAATTGCTGTAAAAATCCCAATGTTAATAAAGTCTTTTCCGTTGAGTTTCTCTTTTTTGTTTTGCATCATGTCTCCTCCATTGCAATATAAGTTTTTTTGTGTTACCATGAGCTAGATATAGCTAACCGCTCCGCATAAATACAGCGTCTTGCCTTGAAAACAATAGGAAAAACATTGGTTTGGCTGATTTCAAAAGCGATTTGGTCGATTTCAAAAAAAGGAAGGTGATATGTTGTGGATGCTAGATTTGAACAACTTTGTTTAGGGCATTTACCGCAATTAGGGTTAAGACCTGCATGTAAAGGGCAGGAAGTTAAAAATGGTATTGGTTTTACTTTTGTGCCAGATTCAGAAATTGGAGAAGGATATTTATGGACATACCCTATCAATTCTACATGTTCATTGACTATTTATGATATTATTTTTCATCAGGACATGTCTTTTCGCTACCATCATCCAGCTGCGCTTACGATTGCTGTTAGTTCACCGGGGAGTATAGAGCCTGTATTTACAAAGACATGTTGTAATCCTGAAAATCTCGTGGGTTATTATTTAGATGAAGGAATTTTTTCGCATACCGTTCCTAAGGGAACACCTGTGAGGAGTATTGGACTGGGATTAATGCCGGAATTTTGGGAACAGCAGTTACCCCGATTATTGGAACAAGATACATCTCAGGTGTTAAGTGCTGCTTGTTTATTAGATGGCACATTTTCAATTCCTGAGGTTGAACTATTGCTTCATCAAATGGCTTCTTATGTGCCAAAAGCTGGAACTGCATCTTTGAGATACGAATCGAAAATCTTGGATCTCATAGCCGCTCTTTTGGAATGGAATATCTTATCTTTATCCATTCCAGCCGTTCAGAGTATTTCTGCAAGCGATCAGGAAGTTATTCAAAACTTGAAGCATTATCTGAGACAAAATTATTCCGCTCAAATTGACTTACAAAGATTAGCGCAAATGTGTTATATGAGCAAATCGAAATTGACATTTCTTTTTCGCAAAATGTGTGGAATGACAATCTATGATTTTATTTTGTCCTGT
>URPG01000294.1 GCA_900549675.1 uncultured Oscillospiraceae bacterium
GGGGTTAAAAAGGCAATTGAAAAGTATCGTGAGCGTTACACGGAAAAAGGCGTATATGAATGTAAGCTGTATGACGGTATGACGGACGCTGTAAAACAGTTATATCAGCAGGGAAAAATAATTTGTTTGGCAACGTCGAAACCACAAATTTTCGCCGAGCAAATTCTCGATATGTTTCACCTGAAAGAATATTTTACTGTTTTAGTCGGAGCTAGTTTAGACAATCGATTGTCCGAAAAAACAGATATCATTGCCGAGGTTTTGCGTCAAATCCCCGGTGTTGATAAAAACGAAATGATTATGATCGGTGACCGAGAGCATGACATTATCGGTGCCAGAGAAAATGGCCTGCAAAGTATCGGGATTCAGCATGGGTTCGCCGAAGAAGGTGAATTTGAAGCTGCGGGTGCAGATTATATTGTAAAAGATACAAAAGAACTGTTAGCGCTGTTAGCGGCTCTGTCATAATAAAAAAAGGAACTGCTGCATTTTTGCGGCAGTTCCTTTTTTATGCACTTTGGCTTGATAAAACCATCGGCTTTGACGAAATAAATGGCGATGTTTATTCAATAGAAGGGAATACAACCTCATGAATTGAAACTGCTTCAGCAGTCACAGTGCGTATGATGTAATTCAATGAATCTTGGCTGTCCTTTGAGAGTAGAGCAAATACCATGCCCTTTTAGGGTTGATGAAACCCACCAATTGAAGTGGTGGGTTTCATTTGCCTGATTTCAATTTGCTTTATTTTGTTTTCGGTATTCAGAGGGAGTGACATGGTAATGTTTTTTGAACAAAGAATAAAAATAATTGCTATTCAGGATGCCGACGGTTTCGCTAATGGCACTCACAGATTTCCTAGAGGTCTTTAAAAGCTCAGCTGCTTTCGAGATGCGAACCTGCGAGAGATAATCAGTAAATGAATAGGAGATAACAGCAGAAAAGATTTTTCCCAGATAGGGCGGAGAAAGATGAAAAAGCTCAGAAAGCATTTTTAAGGATAAATTGGGGTCATCATAATGAGTATCAATATAAGATTTAACCTTTTCTGCTGTTAAACGGTTGCTGTTCTGTTTGCTGTAATTCAATTGGGTAATCAGAAATGTAAAAAATTGAAGGCAAACAGAACGGATTTCCTGAACGTTATGCTGCTGCTCCAATGATTCTGCCATATTCATCAGAATATAGAAATTTTCATCATCCTTTCCAAAGGTAAAGGAAAAATTGTCTAAGACGGACATCAGAATATGCTTAAAATAACTGCGGGCCGTTTTAAAACTGATATTTTCCATTTTAACAATAGCAGTGTCAAATTCTTTTTCACAAGCCTTGTTGTCACTGGAACGAACATATTCGGCAAATTTAAGGTCAAGCCGATTGTAGTAATAATCAGCCCGCATACGGTCGCTCTTTTCAATTGAAAAAAACACCTGCCCCTGCCGGTCAAGAGTTCGGTTGTTCATAGCCAGTAAGGTCTGTTCATAAATCATATTGATGTTTTGCCATGCATCGGTGGTGGTTCCGATACAGATGGAAGTTTCAATGTGAAATTCACGTTTCATAATTTGGGGTATCATTTGTAAATTTTCATTAAGCTTAGGAGAAATCTCGAGAGAGGGGAGATAGAGCAGTGCGGCAAATAGATTTTCTTTTAAACGTAAAAATTCAGAAGGAACATATTGATGGATTAATTCTTGTGTCATATTTTCCAATCCATAATAAGCAATAAAGAGTTCAGTATCGGGGGTTAAATCTTGAGGGTGTTGTTCGGGAGAACATTCTATAATTAACATACCGTAATAAGGAGAGTGCAGGTTAATTTGCAGACGCTCGTATACGGAGAAAGATTTATTTATAGCCAAAATATCTCCCTGCAAAAGTCTTAGTAGATATAAATTTTTAGACTGCTGATAAGATGAAATTAAGCCTTGTTCCAATTTATCGGCTTTTTCATAGATGCTTTGAAAGCTATCTCGCAATAAATCCAGTTCGTTTCCCTTTTTAGGGATATCTGTGTTTACATAATTGAAATATAACTGCTGAATGGGCGCATAAAGTGTATGACTGGCTCGCTTGGATAATAAATATCCTATGCCTAGTGTAAAGACAAATAAAATCAGAGTAAGAAGACCGATACCAATTAGGGGTGACAGCAGAGAGGTATAAGGTACGCTGTGCACCACCATCCAATTTGATTTTGGTGCTGTGGCATAGGCAGTGAATTGATAGGCTCCGGAGCTGCTGAAATGACTTGAAAAACCCGAAAGACCACTGTGAACCGGCAAAGAATCTATAGAAAAATTTGTGAGGGCGGGAGAATAAGTAAACTGTAGGCTTCCCTTTTGTGAAAAAGCTCTGGTGATCATTTGCTGATTGCCGTCTAAAAATTCAACCTCCTGCAAGACATCCTTTAAATTAATATTTTTTAGAACATCGTTAAAATAAGAGGCATATACGTCCAAGATGATTAAGCGGGAAAGGCTGTTTTCAGGGAGAGAATCCAAAGAAAAGACAAAAGTATATACCGGAATTGTGCGCTCTGGTGCAGAAGGGTAGGAATTGCCCACATCTCTCATCAAGCAGATATACTTGTTATCTTTTAAACGTTCATAAATCTTTTGGATATGAATGTCATTTCCGGCACCCACATAAGCATTGGAAAGATAACGGTCTGTAGAAGAATTATAAAGACCGACATAACGTATATAAGGGTTGGCTGACTTTAGGGCGCGCAATTGTATCGCTGTTTGGTGTTCCTGCAAGCGGTCGATGGTTTGAGTGGAAAGGCTGGCATATGTATCGGGATTTGTCAAAATTTGATGAGTTAAGGCTTCAAGAGAACTATAAAGAATGTCGATGGAGGTACAAACTTGTTCAATCTGCATGACAGACTGCTGTCTGGAGTAAGGAATTTGTGTACCGCTGAAAAGACCCCAAAGCAAGACGGAGAGGATTATATCAACGATGAGAACAACAGCGAAAATAGTCTTGAAAAAAACAGTATCCAATCCCTGGTTTAAAATATGTTTTGCTTTCATCATTTTGTCCTTTCTTTTTATTAGAAACTGTTTTGTCCTATTTTATTTAATAGTAGAGCAAAAAATGAGAATTGTCAAAGCGTATCATA
>URPG01000295.1 GCA_900549675.1 uncultured Oscillospiraceae bacterium
CAAGATGTGGGACGGTATATTAGAAATTCTAAAAGAAAAAGCGGCACAAGGCGTAGAAGTCCGTGTGATTTATGACGGCTTGGGTTCTATCATCACTATGCCGAAGAATTATGAAAAAGAGTTGGAGAAATACGGCATACAATGCCGGCAGTTTAATAAAATTTTGCCTATTCTAAGTTCCTTTATCAACCATCGTGACCATCGGAAAATTATTGTGGTAGATGGTAAAATCGGTTTTACCGGCGGCATTAATATTGCCGATGAATACATCAATCAATATGAAAAACATGGGCACTGGAAGGATACCGCTATTTTGTTGGAGGGCGATGCTGTCTGGAGCCTTACTGTAATGTTTCTCACCACTTGGGGATTTATCACTGAAACGGATGAGAATTTTCTGCTGTATCAGTATTTGGATTCTCAGAATCATATTACGGATGGACTGGTACAGCCCTATTATGACAGTCCGCTGGACGGTGAACAAATCGGCGAAAATGTCTATTTAAATATGATTAGCCGGGCAACTGAATATGTGTATATTCAAACACCCTACCTTGTGATTGATGAGCAAATGCTGACGGCACTCTGCAACAGTGCCAAGCAGGGTGTTGATATTCGTATTGTGGTGCCGCATATTCCGGACCATTGGTATGCACACGCTATGACACGCTCCAATTATCAAATTTTAATTGAAAATGGTGTAAAGATATACGAATACAGCCCCGGATTTATTCATTCCAAAATCTTTATCTGTGATGATCATTTGGCGACAATCGGAACGTTTAACGTCGATTACCGCAGCTTGTATCTTCATTTTGAATGTGGTATTTTTCTGTATAAAGCACCTGTGATAGAAGATATGCTGAAGGATTTTTATCATATTTTAAAAGTCAGCCATCGAGTGAGTTATGAAGAGGTTTTGCAGACGCCTTGGTATGTAAAACTGGGAAGAGGATTGATTAAAATATTTGCTCCTTTAATGTAAGAAGATAAAAAAGCACAAAAAAAGGAAGAACCAGTAAAACCGGTTCTTCTTTTTTGCTTGAGGGGTATTATTGAGGAGGGTAGAGCATGTACTCGCATCAGGAAAGGTGCGGTCCTTTTTCTGTTTGAGTACATGTACATTATACCGCAAAATTTATTTGAGTTGTTAATTGCCTATGAATAAACGTTTAATTTATTTAAGATGCTATATTAACGTTTCTTGAATAAAATAAATAAGCAAAGATAAGTTTTCTAAAACGTTTGTTTACAAAGTACAGTAAGTTGTGGTATACTATACTCAATACAACATTGATTCGATAAAAATTGAAAAAGAATGAGTGAGAAGTAAGGAGTGTTAACAAATGGGAAACCAGTTAACAGAAAGCCAAAGAAAAGTTTTTGAATTTTTAAAAAAAGAAGCCGGACGCGGTGTGCCGCCTTCTGTCCGTGAAATTTGTTCGGCAACAGGGTTAAAATCAACCTCTACCGTTCATGCTCATCTAAAAACATTAGAAAAATTAGGCTATATTGAAAGAGATGCCGGACTAAACCGTTCCATTCGTTTGGGCGGCGTCGAAAAGTCAACACAGGTGCCGATATTAGGTACTGTGACCGCCGGGTTACCCATTTTAGCAGTTGAAAATGTAGAAGGTTATATTCCCTTTATTGACAAATCGGGGAAAGAATTGTTTGCTCTGCACGTAAAAGGCTACAGCATGAAAGACGCCGCCATTTTAGACGGTGACTATGTTGTGGCAGAAAGTACACCTGCCGCACAGGATGGTGATATCGTTGTGGCAATGATTGAAGATGAAGCAACCGTAAAGCGTTTTTTCAGAGAAGAAAACTGTGTGCGCTTACAGCCGGAAAATGATGAATTTGAACCCATATACAGTGATCAAGTGCAGATATTGGGCAAAGTTATTGCTGTTCTGCGGTATATGTAAGGGCTGCTTTTCGGATAAAAAGAATGCAATAGCTGGCAAAAATACATAAGCTGAACCTTGAAATACAATGGAAACTTGAATAGTATGGAAAAGGAATCTATCTTCGTGATAGATTCCTTTTTTGTTACTGACAATATTATATGATGGAAACATTAACCCTTGAATTCAGCCAAAACTTCAGCGGGATCCATATAGACGTTGTCACGGCGTACTTCTAAATGCAGGTGAGGTGCATCAGCAGATTCAGAAGGTACAGCAGTAATTTTACCAATGGTTTGACCGGAGGAAACAATTTCGCCGGGTTCTACTTCAAATTGTTCGCCAAGTCCGCAGTAGTAGAAAATATAATCACCATGTTCAATGGCAACGATATTGCCTAGTAAGGGGTCTGTTTTTGTTTCTTTAACTACACCGTTGGCGCAAGATTTTACATCTTCGCCGGTTTCAGCTTTAAAGTCTGTTCCGGTGTGAATTCGCCAATCTTTCATGGTAGAAGAAAACACAGGGGTGCCTTTGCTGTATTCTTTGATAATTTCCTCTGAAGATACAGGGGCAACCATTACTTCACTGATAAGATACAGCGGTCCTGTTTCGTCCACAGGAGTATCGGTTTTCTCGGTGGCAGGCTCAGAGGGTTCGGAAGAGCTTTCTTCTTTAGCAGGCTTTTCTTCTTCCTGAGCATCGGTTTCTTGTGCTTTATTGGGCGGCACCGGGGTTGCGGTTGGTTTTGTGAGTTTTTTATCGGTGTTATCGGTTTCTTCTTGGGACACAATAGAATCATCAGGTTCAAGGTAACTTTGCACAGCCTCATAGGTACTCCAAACTGCAATTCCTACGGCCACAAGGCAAACGGCAAGGGCCAAATAAAAACCGTTTTTCTTGCCTTTTTCTCCTGAAAAACGCTTTCTGCTCATAATCAAACTTCCTTTCAGATTAAAATAGAAATCGCAGGATAAGGTTTTTCTGCGACTGTATTATGAATAGTATGAGCGGAATGTTTCGGTTTCATTCTACTAAAAATAAATTTATAGGATTTATTTGTTTTTGGTTTTTTCACTTTCTTTAAAGAAGCATTGGATATTTTTACAGGAAATTGGCGTTACTTTTTGTTTTGTTTCATAACTTATATATTCTTCCTCAGCTTCTTGTTGA
>URPG01000296.1 GCA_900549675.1 uncultured Oscillospiraceae bacterium
TTTTTTATTGGGCGGCTTTGTTAAGCAAGGCCGCCATTTTTAATTCATTTATCTTCAATGTTTGTTCTGAATATCGTATAATGTAGGGGAACGGCTGTGGTTTCATAGAGTGGTGAGGTGTTTATATTATGAATGAACGAGAAAAAACGATTCGACTATGGTTTGATATGTGGCTCAATCAGCAGGATATGGGCATTGATGATATTTTTACAGAAGATGTAATCTATACAGAAAGCTGGAGTCCCCAGTATAACAACCGAAAAACAGTAAAGCATTGGTTTCAGGAATGGAATACCCGTGGCAAGGTGGTGATTTGGGAAATCAAGCAATTTTTTCATAAGGGAGATCAAACGATTGTGGAGTGGTATTTCAAAAATGAAATGAACAATGGAAGTATAGAGGAATTTGATGGAATCTCGCTGGTTGAGTGGACAGAGGATAATAAAATAAAGGCATTAAAAGAATTTGGGTGTAATCGCAATACCTATAATCCATACCAGGAAGGCGATACCCCTCAATTCAAAGCAGAAAAAGCGAATTGGTTTTGAATTGAGTGCTTATAATGTTAGCTGCTGTGGTTTCATAGAGTGTTGAGAAATTTTTGAGATTTACCATATATCATACAAAGAACGGAGGTGCATGATTTTGAATCCTAAATTACTGATCGTTGATGATGAACGCGGTATTGTTGATATGATACAGAGTTATTTTCAAACACAATATGATATTCTGACTGCTTATAGCGGACAAGAAGCGCTCAAAAAAGTAGCTTGCAAACCAGATTTAATTTTATTGGACATCAATATGCCGGGAATGGATGGTCTGACTGTATGCCAGCAGATACGGGAACACATTGCCTGTCCCATTCTTTTTTTGACTGCTCGTATTGAATCCAGCGATAAGATCATTGGATTTCAGGCCGGGGCGGATGATTATATCGTCAAGCCCTTTGATTTGGATGAATTGGGGGCGCGTATTGCCGCACATCTGCGCCGGGAGCAGCGACGCCAAAATAATTCGGCAGTGCGCTTCTTTGGTGAATTGATACTGGATTATTCTGCCCGAACAGTTACAATCAATAATCAGAACATCCCGCTATCTAAGAGGGAGTTTGAGATTGTAGAACTTTTATCCCTCAATGCAGGACAGGTTTTTGACCGTGAGCGAATTTATGAGCTTGTGTGGGGCTTGGATGGGGACGGAAACAGCGATACAATTATGGAGCATATTCGGAAAATACGCGCTAAATTTGCAGCACATACATTGCATAATTACATTGAAACGGTTTGGGGGTGTGGTTATCGGTGGAACGCCTAAAAAATATGGGACTAAAGAAATCTTTCCTGCTATTATCCCTCTCCTGTTTGGCAGTGGCATTTCTCCTGCTTGGGGCAGTTATCTTCCTATGCCGAGGCATTGAAAACCATTATCCTTTAGGCGGTGTAGAAATCTTGTCGGATGGCTCTGTTGTACCTCTGCCGTCTCCTACGGTGTCACAACAGCGTATTTTGGCTATCCTAAACATTGTGCAGACGGTTTCCTGTATTCTTTTTCCAGTAGGCGGATTGATTGTTTCAGTCTTTCTTTTTTATTATCTCAAATTGAAACAGCCTATTTCCTGCCTGCAAAATGGCATTATGCGGATTCAGAATAATGATCTGGATTTTTCGCTGCCGATTTTGTCTAACGATGAAATGGGACAACTATGTGCTGCCTTTGAAGAAATGCGGAGTGAACTTCTGAAATCGAATCGGCTGTTGTGGCAACAGGCCGAGGAACGCAAACGGCTCAATGCCGCATTTTCCCATGATCTGCGTAACCCGATTACGGTATTAAAAGGAAGTGTAAAACTTTTGCGGCAAGGTATTCAGGACGAACAGACCATAGACCGGCTGGAAAGTTACACTTTACGGATCGAGCAGTATGTAGAAGCTATGAGCAGTGTTCAAAAGTTGGAACAACTCTCTGTTAAGCCAAAAGAAATCAGACTATCAGTTTTGCAGAGTGAATTGCAGGAAACAGCACGACTGTTAGCGCTATCCAAAAAAGTTTCTGTTTTAGTACCATCAGGCGGAACAGTTTGTATAGATCACGGGCTATTTCTTACCGTAGCGGAAAATCTGATTGGAAATGCGGCGCGATTTGCAGAAAAAGCAATCTCTATTCAAATAACGCTGCAAAATGATTCTATGACCTTGAATGTAGAAGATGATGGTGCTGGTTATCCGCTGTCTCTCGTGCAGAATGGGCCAACCCCCTTTGAAACGACAAGTAGTAATTCCTCACATTTTGGAATGGGGCTTTACAGCAGCAGAATTTTATGTGAAAAACATGGTGGTCGATTGATTTTGGAAAATCGGGCCGGGGGCGGTGCATCCGCAACGGCTATTTTTTATTTCGTGTAATCCTTGAGCGATTTTTGAGATTTATCATTTACACTCTCCTTATACCACAAATAAGGAGAGTGTTTTTTATGAATATTGAGGCAAAGAATTTATCAAAGATTTATGGTGACGGTGAAAACCGAGTGGTGGCTTTGGATCGTGCAAATCTCGAAATTGTATCCAGCGATTTTATTTCTATCATGGGGCCATCGGGAAGCGGAAAAAGTACCCTGCTGCATTTGCTTTCCGGCTTGGATAAGCCATCTTCCGGCTCGCTGACCTACGATGGTAAAGATATTTACAGTTACAGCGATAAGGAGTTGTCGGCATTCCGCCGGAAACGGATTGGATTTATTTTTCAGCAATTTAATCTGCTTCCGGTTCTGACGGCGAAAGAAAATATTATCATGCCTCTTTTGCTGGATAAGCAAAAACCGAATGAAGCATACCTGAAACAGCTTACAGAACTGCTTGGCATTCAGGGCCGCTTGGAACATCTGCCCCATGAGTTATCCGGCGGCCAGCAGCAGCGTGTAGCCATTGCCCGCGCTTTGATTGCAAAGCCGGATGTAATTTTTGCGGATGAGCCTACGGGAAATCTGGACAGCAAAAGCGGCGGCGAAGTCATGGAACTGCTTCAAAATGTATGGAAAAAGATGGGGAAAGCTCTCGTTGTCATTACCCATGACAGCCGTA
>URPG01000297.1 GCA_900549675.1 uncultured Oscillospiraceae bacterium
GGTGGAAAACAATACAAAGTGCAGTATGGCGATGTTATTTATGTTGAAAAACTAAATGCAGAAGAAAATGCGGAAGTTAATTTTTCTGTTGTTGCCATCGGCGATGAAAATGGTATTACAGTCGGTAAACCTTATGTGGAAGGCGCTACTGTTACTGGTAAAGTCGTTAAAAACGGCAAAAGTAAAAAAATCACAGTTTTCACCTATAAACCCAAGAAAAATTCCAAGAGAAAAATGGGACATAGACAGCCCTATACAAAGGTGCAGATTGAAGCTGTAAAAGCATAATGATTGACGTGAATTTTTTGGTTCTTCCAAACGGAGAATTAACGGGTTTCAGTGTTACAGGTCATTCGGGTTATGCCGAAGAGGGCAGTGATATTGTCTGTGCGGCAGTTTCGTCTGCGGCATTTATGGCAGTGAACACCGTAACTGATATTTTGTCAATTTCTCCTCAGCAGATACGTGCACAAGACGGAGATATGTTTTTTAGAATCGAAACAAAAGACGTTTCGGTGTGCCGTGTTATTTTAGAAGGATTGAAAAACCACTTATTATCACTGGAAGAACAGTATGACCATTATATTTGTGTAAGTTATGTGGAGGTATAATTATGTTGAAAATTAATATTCAGCTCTTTGCACATAAAAAGGGCGGCGGCTCTACTAAAAACGGCCGTGATTCAGAATCAAAAAGACTTGGTGTGAAAAGAGCAGACGGTCAGTTTGTTTTAGCAGGAAATATTCTTGTAAAACAACGCGGAACCAAAATTCACCCGGGCAATAATGTCGGCAGAGGTTCTGATGATTCTCTCTTTGCTTTGGTTGATGGTAAAGTGAAGTTTGAACGCATGGGTGCAGACCGCAAAAAAGTTAGCGTTTATGCTGTAGAGCAATAAGCAATATTGATTTGTTTGTAGGACTCCTCCGATTATCGAAGGAGTCTTTTGCAGTTTAAGAGACACTTTAATACACAGAATTATAAAGAGTTCATATCCTGTGTGATAACGGGGAAGAATAAAGAAAAGATTGGATTTGCGGAGGAATCTTAATGTTTATAGATATCGCAAAAATTTATATTAAAGCCGGTGACGGCGGTGACGGCGCAGTTGCTTTTCATCGTGAAAAATATGTGGCGGCCGGCGGACCGGACGGCGGCGACGGAGGCCGGGGCGGCAATATTGTCTTTCAAGTAGATGATAATTTATCTACCTTGGCTGATTTTCGTTATAAGAGAAAATATGTGGCTCAACGGGGCGAAAACGGTCGCGGCGGACGTTGCTCTGGTAAAAGTGCACCGGATTTGGTCATTCGTGTGCCGCGGGGCACAATTGTGAAAGATAGTGAAACGGGTCGTATCATTGCGGATATGTCAGATGATACGCTTAAAGTAATTGCAAAAGGCGGCAATGGCGGCGGGGGGGACAAGCGTTTTTCAACCGGGACTCAATTAAACTGGGGTAACACTCATTTTGCAACAGCTACCCGTCAAACGCCCCGCTTTGCGAAACCCGGTACGCCGGGTCAGGAAATGGAAGTACAGTTGGAATTAAAATTACTGGCAGATGTTGGATTGGTAGGGTATCCCAATGTGGGTAAGTCCACGTTGATCTCCGTTGTCAGTGAGGCAAAGCCCAATATTGCGAACTATCATTTTACGACAATTACACCTGTGTTGGGTGTTGTGAATATGAAAGATGGATTTTCTTTTGTCATGGCAGATATCCCCGGTTTAATTGAGGGAGCATGGCAGGGTGTTGGTTTGGGACATCAATTTTTGCGCCATGTAGAGCGCTGCCGTATGTTGGTTCATGTGGTAGATGTTTCGGGCAGTGAAGGTCGTGACCCAAAAGAGGATTTTGATATCATTAATGAAGAACTTAAAAAATTCAATCCCGATATGGTCAATCGGCCGATGTTGGTCGCCGGCAATAAATGCGATTTGGCAGAGGATGAAGCTGTTGAAGATTTTCGCTGCTATGTTGAAGATAAGGGATACCGGTTTTTTCCTATTATGGCCGCTATTCGCCAGGGTGTTGATCCTCTTTTAAATGCAATTCGTGAAAAGCTATCAGTAGTGCCGCCGATTAAGGTATATGAGCCTGAACCGGAAGAGCGTAAGCCGGAAACAAGCTTTGAACGTACACCTGTGGAAATCACTTCGGAAGACGGTGTCTATTTTGTTAAGGCAGATTGGCTGTTGAAGTTAATCCCTATGATTCGTTTTGATGAAATGGATTCTTTAAATTATTTCCAAAACGTTTTGACGCATGCCGGTGTGATTGATGCCCTGCGTGAGGCAGGCATACAAGAGGGTGATACAGTTAATATTTATGATATTGAATTTGATTTTGTTGATTAGGAGGAACTGATTTGGAGAAACTACTGGAAAATGATGTTCCTCTGAAAGAAATGAGTCCTTTGGCATTGGCTTTTCTCGGCGATGGAGTTTTTGATTTGTTTGTACGAGAATTTTTAGTCAGCCAAGGAAATTGTCCGGTAAAAAAACTTCATGCCCGTGCAGTAGAAATTGTACGCTGTGAATCACAGGCAAAGTTCGTGAAAGAAGTACTCCTTCCAATTTTAACAGAGGAAGAAAAGGACGTGTACATGCGGGGGCGGAATGCAAAAGTAAACCATGTTCCCAAAAATGCCAACAGTGAAGATTATCATCACGCAACAGGACTTGAGTCTTTGTTTGGATATTTATATCTCAAAGGCAATATGGAAAGACTAAAAGAATTTTTTAATCAGCTTATCACCCAAATTTAGGTATTATCAAAGGAGTTCAGCATGAAAAAGACTAAGAAAAAAGTTTTTTTAATAGACTTCATATACGTGATTTTTGGCTCAGCTATGTATTCTGTTGCCATAAACGTGTTTACAGCACCGAATAAAATAGCCCCCGGGGGAATTACTGCTGTTTCAACCATGCTGAACTTTTTATTTGGAACCCCGATTGGTCTTTTTGTCGTTATTCTGAATGTTCCGATTATTTTATGGGCCATTTTAGAAATTGGTTATAAGCTAGTGACAAAAAGCATAGTGGCGATTGCGATAAGT
>URPG01000298.1 GCA_900549675.1 uncultured Oscillospiraceae bacterium
ACAACCTTATTAATATAAATGGTTCTGTGGCTATGGCAAACAAAGGGCCCAACACCAACGGCAGTCAATTTTTTATCAACAACACCCAAACATCGGGTGATATTGATTGGGATGCTCATCAGCAATATTATGATTTATTAAAATCAGATCCTGATTCTTTCGCGTATTATACCGGTGGACGTACCAGTTGGATTGATATGAAAAAAGCCGGAGATTCATACCGTGAATTATATGACAAACATGGTGGAAATCCAAACTTAGACGGAGCCTATTCCACTGAATCCACCGGACATACCGTATTTGCCCAAGTCTTTGAGGGTATGGATATTGTCAATAAAATTTCAAATGTTAAAACCGGGGCAAATGATGTGCCTGTGGACCCAGTTATAATAGAGTCTATCGAGATTATAAAATACCAATAAAAAGAAGCTTGCATCTTTTCTAATTCAGATGCAAGCTTTTATATTTATGAATATTAAAATAGATTAAGACTGAAATCGTTTAATGTTTAATGCGCGAGAAGCGTTCAATACCGCCAACACCATTACACCTACATCCGCAAAAATTGCTTGACCCATGTTTGCAAATCCAAGAGCGCCCAGCAATAAGGCTAACACTTTAATGCCGATAGCAAACACGATGTTCTGCTTTACAATAGATAAAGTTCTTTTAGAAATAGAAATAGCAGGAGAAACTTTTGCAGGGTTATCGTCCATTAACACTACATCTGCCGCTTCAATCGCAGCATCAGAACCTAAAGCACCCATCGCAATACCAATATCGGAACCGGATAACACCGGAGCATCATTAATGCCGTCTCCCACGAAAACCAGCTTTTCATTCGGCAGCTTTTGAGATAACAATTGGTCCACCTTGCTTACTTTATCAGCAGGCAGTAATTCAGCAGAAAAGTCATCAATACCAATGTCGGCCGCCACCTTTGTAGCAACCGATTGACGGTCACCGGTAAGCATGACCGTTTGACGAATTCTTTGTTTTTTAAGTTCAGCAACGGCTTGTTTGGCTTGTGGTTTCAATTCATCAGAAATAACAATATATCCTACATAAACACCATCTACAGCTACATGTACAATCGTGCCTATTAAATCACAATCTCGATAAGGTACACTCATTTTTTCCATTAATTTATGATTCCCCGCTAAAACTTGTTTGCCGTCTACGATTGCAGACACACCAAAACCGGAAATCTCATGGTAATCTTCGATTCGCTTTTTGTCGATAGGCTTTCCGTATGCTTCTTGTAAAGAAAGTGAGATAGGATGATTTGAATAGCTTTCAACAAAAGCAGCATACATCAGTAGTTCTGATTCGGATATATTTTCAGGATATAAGGAGTTCACTTTAAAAGTCCCCTTTGTCAGTGTTCCTGTTTTATCAAAAACAACAACTCCTGTTTCGGACAAAGCCTCGAGATAATTGGCACCCTTCACTAAAATTCCTAGCTTGGAGGCTCCGCCGATACCGCCGAAAAAGCTGAGAGGTATCGAAATAACCAATGCACAAGGACAAGATATGACTAAAAATATTAAAGCCCGTTCCACCCATTCAGACCAAACTTGACCGAAAAATAAAGGGGGAATAACCGCCAACAAAGCAGCTGAAATGACAACAATCGGCGTATAATACCGAGAGAATTTTGTAATAAAATTTTCTGATTTTGCTTTCTTTTGCATGGAATTTTCCACTAGGTCCAAAATCTTAGAAACTGTGGAATCTCCGAACTCTTTGCTTACTTGTAATTTCAAAAGACCGGTTTGATTGATACAGCCACTGATAATATCATCGCCCGGACCAACATCACGCGGCATAGATTCACCTGTTAAAGCTGCTGTATTGATGGTAGAACTGCCTTCCAACACCACGCTGTCCAATGGGATTTTTTCACCCGGTTTTACAAAAATAATGTCACCTGCAGAAACTTCTTCGGGGTCCACTTGAACAAGCTCTCCATTTTCTTCTATATTGGCATAGTCAGGCCGGATATCCATTAAATCGGTAATTGATTTTCTGGATTTTCCAACAGCATAATTTTGAAAAAGTTCACCAATTTGATAGAAGAGTAGTACCAAGACGGCTTCTGAATAATCTTTGAGAATAAAAGCACCTGCGGTTGCAATACTCATTAGAAAATTTTCATCAAAAATCTGGCCTTTTGTTATATTGCGAATCGCCTTCCATAAAACATCCCAACCCACTACAAGATAAGGGATAAAAAAGATGAATAACCGAAGAATTCCTTGAGATGGAATTAAAACGGCAGCCACCAATAACAAAGCTGAAAATAAAATTCGCAACAGCATTTTTTTTTGTTTTTTAGACATTGTTTTCCCTCTGATTCTTTTACTTATGATACTGAATTTCGCAGTCTGGTTCAATTTTACTGCAAACCTTAATAACTTTTGGCATAATAGATTCAAAATCTTCTTTTTGAGCTGTAATCGTCATTTTTTGCATAATAAAGTTCACAGATGCATCTTCTACACCATCAATTTTTTTAATAGCATCTTCCATTTTTGCAGCACAATTGGCACACTCTAAATCAACTAAAGCAAATGATTTTTTCATAAATAAACCCTCCATAATTTCCATTCTAAATTAATATTGACTATAGAACTATTCTGAGATATGTTCCAAACCTTGGTTGATAATTGTACGAACATGACCATCAGAAAGAGAATAAAACACTGTTTTTCCTTCTCTGCGATATTTCACGAGTTTAGCTTGTTTTAAAGAACGCAACTGGTGAGAAATAGCAGATTGTGTCATCCCTAAAAGCTGAGCAATATCACAAACGCACATTTCAGATTCAAATAAAACATAAAGAATTCTAATTCGAGTTGAATCTGCAAAAATTTTAAAAAGCTCAGATAAATCATATAAAATTTCTTCTTCGGGCATTTTTTCATTTACCGCTCTGATGATATCTTCATGAAGATGAATGTAATCGCAATGTTCAACTGTTTTTTTGTTTTCATCTCCCAAATTCAAACGCCACCTTTCATAATAT
>URPG01000299.1 GCA_900549675.1 uncultured Oscillospiraceae bacterium
ATTGAAACCAGCCGGCAGCGTTTGGATTCCTATAATGAAAAGTTAAAAAAACTGCGGGAAAATACGGATTCCTCCACCGCAAAAATGGAAAGATTCGCCCAAGAACTTGCCGCTTTACAGGCCAAGATAGCAGAAGAGAAAATCAAAGAGTCTTCTGCGGTTTCCTCTGCGGAAGAGGTTAAACGCCGTGCGGGAGCTGTGGATGAAAATATCGCTCAAAATGCAGAAAAAATTGCGGCGTTATCTGTTGAATCACAAGAGCTTTCAGTCATGCTGGATGAAAATGGTGCTGCGGTCGATATGGCTCAAAATGCGGTGAAAGGGCATGAACTGCGGGTGGATTCCCGCCGCAAAAAATGGGAACAGGCAAAAGCAAATTGGGATGCTCTCAAACTGGACGCCAACGAGCAGAGCAGACGAGCCAAGCTGCTGGCTGACCTCGAAAAGAATCTGGAGGGGTTTGCCCAAAGCGTAAAGGCTGTGATGAAAGAAAGCGGCAGGGGCGTTTTGCAGGGGGTGTACGGTCCTGTTACCAAGCTGATTCATGTTGACAAGAAGTATGCTACAGCGCTCGAAACTGCGCTGGGCGCTTCCATGCAAAATATTGTAGTCGAAACCGAAGGCGACGCCAAAGCGGCGATTCGTTTTTTAAAACAGCGTAATATCGGTCGTGCCACTTTTCTGCCCAGAACTGTCATCAAGGGAAAATCGGCGGCTCCGTCTGATTTACAGAATCTATCCGGTTTTGTGGGCGTTGCCTCTCAGCTTTGCCGTTGTGATAAGCCTTTTGAGGGTATCCGGGACTCTTTATTGGGCAGAGTATTGGTAGCGGAGGATTTGGACAGCGCTGTACAAATTGCCAAGCAGGTACAGTATCGCTACCGTGTGGTCAGTTTAGACGGGCAAGTGGTCAATGCGGGCGGTTCTCTCACGGGTGGCGCCAATGTACGGAATTCCGGTTTGCTGAGCCGAAATGCAGAGATTGAACGAATCACACAGAAAGCAAAAGAACTGCAAGAACAGGTGATACAGGCGGAAGAAGATTATAAAAAGCGTCAAAATGAATATTCAGCTTGTCAAGCAGAGCTGGAGAGTGCAAAGGCAAATTTGATTTCTCTGCAGGAAGAACGGTTTAAAATTTCTTCCGAATTGACAAGAGCCGAGCATGAACTGCAAAATTGCCGAACAGAAGAAAAGAATCTTTTGGCAGAAAAAGAAAATGCAAGCGGAAGATTAGCCGCTTTGGCACAGGCTGCTGAAAATTCACAGCAGACGATACTGGCACTAGAGCAGGAAAAAGAAAGCTTGCAGACACAGTCGCAACAGCTTGCCCAAAATCGGGAAGACTCTTTACAGCGGGCGGAAGATATTGCCGCTGCTATACAGGAAATAAAGTTCAGTGAAATGTCTGCTTTAAAAGATAAACAGGCGATAGAAGAAAATATACAAGAATTAAAATTCCGTAAATCTCAAAGCGGTAAGGCGGTTCTGGCTTTAGAAGAAGAAGTGAAACTCACCGCCGAAAAAATAGAAGAGATTCGGCAGATTATTGCGGAGAAAGCCAATGCGATTGCCTCTCTAAAAGAGCAGGCACAAGCTAAGCGAGTCAAAGTGGCGGAGATTCTGAGTCAGCGGGCTGAACTGGAACGGCAAATTTCTCAGTTAAGACAAGATGAAAAATCCACGACGGCACAGCGTGAAGTTTTGGGACAAGAACTGGCACGTTTGCAGGAACGAAAAGAAAACTGCCAGAATGAATATGACTCCCTAGTCAAAAAGCTTTGGGAAGAATATGAATTCACCAAACGGGAGGCGGAAGAAATCGGCGCCAAAATAGAGGATATCAGCAAGGCGCAGATTAGGCTGAACGAACTTAAAAATAAGATTAAAGCCTTGGGGGCTGTCAACGTGGCGGCTGTTGTGGAATATAAAGAAGTGGCAGAACGTTATCATTTCTTAAAAGAACAGGTTGAAGATGTGGAAATCTCAAAGGCTGAATTGATAAAATTGATTCATGAGCTGACTAGCCAAATGCAGGAACAATTCACGCTTCGTTTTTCTGAAATTAATCGTCACTTCGGTAACATCTTTAAAGAGCTTTTTGGCGGCGGAACCGCACAGCTTTCTTTTACGGATGAAAGTGATGTGCTGAATTCGGGCATTGATATTGTGGTTCACCCTCCGGGAAAAATTGTGACGCATATTGAGTCGCTTTCCGGCGGTGAAAAAGCTTTGGTAGCAATTTCCATTTATTTTGCGATTATGAAAGTCAGCCCGCCGCCGTTTTGTGTGTTGGACGAAATTGAGGCGGCCCTTGACGATGTCAACGTAACCCGTTTTGCCCAATATTTAAGAAGAATGAGCGATAAAACACAATTCATTACCATTACACACCGGCGAGGTACGATGGAAGGCTCGGACATGCTGTATGGCGTCACCATGCAAGACCAAGGAATTTCAAAGCTGTTGGCCCTTAAAACCAACGCAGATTTAGATACTTTTGCCGGATAGAGGAGGAAGACATGGGCTTTTTTGATAAAATAAAAGCAGGGCTAAAGAAAACAAGAGAAAATGTCAGCGGACAAATTCAAAGTATGCTGAATTCTTTTACAAGGATAGATGAAGAGCTTTTTGAAGAATTAGAAGAGCTGCTTGTCATGGGAGATGTAGGGGTTAATACTTCACAGCGAATATGTCAAAAGCTGCGTGACAAGATAAAAGAAAAAGGGATTAAAGACCCTGCTTTGATTATGGAAGAACTAAAAACAGTTGTGGCAGAAATGCTTTCAGGCGATTGCAGTTTGCATTTAAACACAAAACCCTCTGTCATTTTAGTGATTGGCGTCAATGGTGTGGGCAAAACCACCTCAATCGGTAAGATAGCCGCCAGGCTCAAGGCAGAAGGAAAATCAGTGATTCTCGGTGCCGCGGATACCTTTCGTGCCGCCGCCATTGAACAGCTTACTGTTTGGGCAGAACGTGCCGATG
>URPG01000300.1 GCA_900549675.1 uncultured Oscillospiraceae bacterium
TAATTTAATAATTCTTTCCGATTTACTACACCATTTTCGTATCAAACCACACCATTTTATGATATATTACGTCACTTTACTGTTTTTCAAAATCTTTCAAAGCACCAGCAAATACAAGGTTTCAAGAGGTTACATCAATTTATGGAAAAATGTTGTCAGAAAATCCAAACTTCTTTGGATAACCAAACATACTAAGCACCTATTGTATCAATTCAAAGTATTAATCAATCTTTTAATAAAAACTGATTCTTATTATACTCAATGAGTCCATCTTTTTGCATTTTAGAAAGCTCGTTGCACATGGTACTGCGGTCAACATTCAGATAATCTGCCAACTGTTGGCGGTTATATGGAATGAGAAAAGAATTACCTCCAAATTGTTTCGCACATTCTGAAAAATAAGACATTAATCGCCCACGTATAGATTTAGAACTGGTATGTTGAATCCTTTGGGAAAGTTGAAGACTTTTGTGCGCACAAACAGTCAACAAATTCTGTACAAGTTTTGTGTGAAAGATACAGGATTTGGAGCAGGTAGTCAGAACACGCCCTACATTTATAAATAATGCAGAAGTATCTTCTGCAGCAGACACTGTAACCAACATTGGTTGACCTGGAATACAGGCATATACTTCGCCAAATACAGAACCAGGGGCAACATTTCCCAAAACACTGCTATTTCCCCAAATATCATTGCACGATATCATCACCATGCCAGAGAGCACAATTCCTATATTTTCCGTGATACTTCCTTCTGAAAGGATCACTTCACCTTTTTTGTAGCTGTGCTCTGTAGCGTTAAGACAATTCAAAAGGTTTGTAATTTCAGCTGCTTCTAATCCGCGGAATAGTTGTGTATTAGATAAATTCACATTTTCTCCCTTCTGTTGTTATAACAACATACTTTGATTTTTAATTATATTATAATAACATTGGAAATACAAGAGAAAGGATGGATTTAGAATGATTCGTAAAATTATTCAGATAGATGAACAAAAATGTAACGGCTGTGGTGCTTGTGCTGAAGCATGTCATGAAGGTGCAATCGGCATGGTGAATGGAAAAGCAAGACTTCTGCGAGATGACTATTGTGATGGTCTGGGCGACTGCCTACCCACCTGCCCGACCGGCGCGATTTCCTTTGTGGAACGGGAAGCCGCCGCCTATGACGAAAAGGCTGTGCAGGAAAATATGAGAAAAAAGAAAGAACAGAGCCGTACTTCTGCTGACGTTCATGAGGGATGTCCTGGCAGCCGGATGCAGCGCCTTCAACATATGCAGGAATCAGCATCTCCCACTCAGGCACAGACCGCTTCACAGCTGGGACAGTGGCCCTGCCAAATCAAGCTGGTTCCGGTCAACGCCCCTTACTTTAACGGGGCTAAGTTGTTGATCGCGGCTGATTGCAGCGCATACGCCTACGCCAGAATGCACGAGGATTTTATGCGCGGGAAGATTACGCTGATCGGCTGCCCCAAGCTGGACAGTGTGGACTACAGCGAAAAGCTGACACAAATTATTCAAAACAACGACATCCAAAGCATGACCATTGTACGAATGGAAGTGCCTTGTTGCGGCGGACTTAAACTGGCGGCTAAAAAAGCTTTGCAAGTGGAAAATTCATTCCCTGGCAGGTCATCAACATCTCTGTTGATGGTAGGATTGACTTTGAATGACGGACATGTGTAAATGACAGCGTTTTTCCATTCCTACAAATATAATGCTTCTTTTGCCAATTACAGCCTTGCATCATTATACGCTGTGAAGGATATCTTCCTCGGTGTGTATCGTATGGAAGATGACAGCTGACATTGTATCCAAACGATCGAAAGACACATATACTAATACTGACACTATAGCAAGAGGTATCGTTATGCGAAATTGCAATCTGGGTGAGCATCCCAAGATCCGTGACTACGGCTCTGAACCGTTTGTTTTTAATATCAGACACGCAACCAATATAAATCATAACTTCCGCACGACACTTTGGACGGGGCAGGATATGCAGTTGACTTTGATGTGCATACCCGCATGTGGTGACATCGGTGTAGAAATACACCCCGACGTAGACCAATTCATTCGAGTGGAGAGTGGCAAAGCCAAAGTTTATATGGGTAGTTGCCGAAATCATTTGCAAGAACAGGCGTGCGTGGACGAAAATTTTGCAATTCTTATCCCCGCAGGTACGTGGCACAATATCGTCAATATAGGAGTTTGTCCGTTAAAACTCTATTCGCTCTACGCTCCGCCTCAGCATCCTTATGGTACGGTGCATCGCACGAAAGAAGATGCTGAACGCGAAGAACATTGATGCCATATGCATTCATTAGAATTGACGAGTACAGTAACAACGCTTAACATTAAGGAGAACACGCTAAAATTCATAACAAAATTAAAAACCATATGTTTTGCTGACAGGATCCTGAAAGAACGGAATCTCTGGCGGATAAAAGGTAAATACAAAGAATACAATGCCGCTAATACAAAGTATTACAAAGGCATATTCCGAAGGAATTCTGCACGTTTTGTTTCCCAGGAACATTTTGGTTTCTACTAAATACACCAATCCTGCCACTCCAAAAAAGATAACAATATTAAACCAATCCAGGGACTCTCCTATGATACCTGTGTAGGTGTAATATAGTGTGGGGATTAGTGCCATACCTGTTAATATACCTTTCAGTTTTATGCACCAAAATCGGGCGTATTCCTTCCCCCAAAAACTGTATTCAAAGAGAGCATATACAAGCATGGGAAAAAACAATAGTTTTATGTGTTCCCATATCGATTCATTCACCGGGGAGACAAGTGCCGCTACGATGCTTTCATTTGTCAAATCAAAAAGAAAATGAAAAGCCGTTCCTATAATAGCAGTAAAAGCAAAGCCTGCAATCTGCCAGTTGATGATTTTTTTCATATACCAGTACCTCATATATATTTTCTACAAACTAGTATATGTCTTTTACGCCAAAAACTTT
>URPG01000301.1 GCA_900549675.1 uncultured Oscillospiraceae bacterium
ACTTCCTATTTTTTATGGATTACAATAATGATATTATATAATGGAAAGTGGGAATACTATGTTAAAGTCTAAATCCGGCATTTACTTACGCTATATCGCAGCTTTATCTTTCTTTCTAATCTTTTTTGATCAAATTTTGATTTCTGCTCTGATGGTTGGGTTAGCTTTATTTATTGAAAAAAATGAATGGCTTTCTCGGCAAACTTTACAAGCCTTTTTTTTGAAGCTTTTTAGTGAATTCATATTTAAGCTTACATCTGGTTTTCAGTATGGTGGGAATTTTTTTACTGATTCCTTCCATTATCTCACTGGTATCTCCAACCTTTTCTCTTTCCTATCCGCTTGCTACGCAATTGTTCTTCTTATCTTTACGATTCTTGGTATTATCCGTACGCTAAAAGAACAAGACGCCGGTATTCCTTTTTTCAGCGGACTCAGTTATAAAATGTTTGGATTGGTAAAACCTAGCTATATTCCTCCGCAGCCAAATTATTATTATCCGCCCCAAGGAGCAAATCCGGGTTATCCTCCCCAACAATCTAATCCTAATGTTCCTACCGGCTATCCAAATCAATCCACTGTCCCTGACGCTCAGCCACAACAAGCGCAGCCTCCTATTTCTAACGATTCTGCTGATTCTTCCTCAGACTCTTCTATTTAAAATTGATTTTATCTGTTTTTATTAATTTTGTCCATTCTTCTCTGATTATCCAGATTTAATCTTAATAATTTTTATTGCTTAAAAAGCGAGTGACTTGTTCAGCTTTTATCTTAAAAAAAGGAACTCCTACCGATACGTAGGAGTTCCTTTTTTAAGTGGTTTCTAATATAGTTGCTCTTTTTTTCTTAGTATAAAATAAAAAGATTAAAATGACTACTGTTGTTACAAAGTCAGCAGCTGCCTGTGCATAATAAATTCCGGTCTTCCCTAATAAGAATCTCATCAATATTAACAGGGGAATGTAAATGATTCCCTGCCTTGAGAGGCTGAATAGAAAGCCTGATTTGCTGAATTTAATACAGAGTAAGTATACAATTGCCATGGTTTGGAATCCATAAGTACAGAAGGCTACACTAGCCCCTATGATTGCCCGTATCCCTTGCTCAATTACTTCTGGTTCATTTGAGAAGGCCATAACAATGGGCCTTGCAAAAACAATTTGCAGTATAGAAAAAAACAAAGCACCTGAAATTGACCATATATATGCTTTTCTAGTGGCTTCTTTTATACGATGAAAATGTTTTGCTCCAAAATTATAAGAAATAAAGGTTTGATATCCCCTTGAAAATCCTCTAATCGTAAACATCGTCATTCCCACCATTCGGTTCGCAATCCCAAGAGCGGCTATTGTATTATCCCCATAAGGCGCAGCTGCAATATTCGCAATACTAATAGAAAGACTTTGAAATAAGTTAATCGTAAAAATAGGGAAACCAACTTTAAAAATTGGTTTTATAAACCATGCTTTTAACTGTACATCTTTAAAAGAAAAACGTAGATAACTTTTTTTCCGAATATAATAAGAAAGCAAAATAGCCAAACTAATAAATTGTCCAATAAGGTCTGTCACTGCAGCTCCAAAAATCCCCATTTTAAGTGGCCAAATAAAGATAGGATCCAATATAATATTTACCACAGCACCCACTATTTGGGACCATGTGCTCAAAGAAACTGCTCCTTCAGCACGCACTAAATTCATTAAACAAATGGAAGGAATCTGAAATAGAAAACCAACAATTAGGATGCCTGTATAGTCCATAGCATAAGGTAAAATATCAGAAGACGCTCCCAGTAAAGTTAAGATAGGCCTTAAAAAAAGCAGTATAATTTGAAAGGCAATACTCGCCAAAATACAAAAAAACAAAGTAGACGAAAAAACAACTTCTGCTTTTTTCTTTTCGCCTGCTCCCAGTAGTTCCGAAATATACGCTGCTGCACCATTCCCGAAAAGTAATCCTATTCCCGGAATAAATGTCACCAAAGGGTAAGCAATTGATATAGCACCCATTGCGGATGTTCCTAGCTTAGCTACAAAATAACTATCAATAAAATTATAAAAGCCTGTCATTAACAATCCGACAATGGTTGGAAGACCCAGATATACTAATGCCTTATCCACTCTTCCATTTTCCATCATTTCCAATCTCTTATTCATAATTTCCCACTTTCTGTTTAGCTTCTATACATTTTTACAAATAAAAAACGGAGTCAACTCCACTTTAATCGAACCTCTTTTAAAAAGTCATGAATTAATCTTTTCTCATCCAGATTATAATCCTTTACAATCTCGGCAATATAATTATCTAACCCTTGGTGATATTTTTTATGCTCTTGGTATGCAATTTCTCCTTTTTCTGTTAATTTTACAAATACTTTTAATTGATTAGAAACATCATAATACTTTTCTAAAAGTCCTTTTTTCTCAAGTTTTTTTACCATTTGAGAAACAGCTCCTTTTGTAATATTCATTTCCTTAGCAATTTCCGAAATGGTGTATGCCTTATGTGTTCCTACAAAATCAATAAAATGAATTTCCGATAAAAATAATTCTTTGTCTGTTCCAAATTTTCTGGCTTTTTTATCTAAGTTAATAAAAGCATCAATCAAGTCCAAAATAGACCTTGAAATGAGCTGCACATCTTTTTCTGCTTTTATACTCATATTGTATACCTACTAAACAATTTATTTAAATAAAAAACACATGAAATAACTCATGTGTTAAAAATACTTTTTTAATCTACACCCTGAAAACTGAATAAAGATGAAGCAAAGAAAGAAAGAAAATTTGAAATCCAAAAAGGAATATGGTCAAGCCCTCGACCTATTAGTACTGCCAAGCTAAACATGTTACCATGCTTACACACGCAGCCTATCAACCTTGTAGTCTACAAGGGGTCTTACTAGCTTACGCTATGGGATATCTAATCTTGGAGGCGGCTTCACGCTTAGAT